>JAFGXW010000060.1 GCA_016936415.1 Bacilli bacterium
ACTGCGCCTTCTTTAACCATATCAGCAGTAATGATATTCGCTCTGCCTACGGCAGCAACAATAATATCTGCCTTCAAACATTTTTCTTTTAAATTTAATGTTCTTGAATGTGCAATTGTCACAGTAGCATGCTCAGCAAGAAGCAGCATAGCTACTGGTTTCCCAACAATATTGCTTCTGCCAACTACAATGGCATCTTTTCCTTTTAATTCAATATTTTTACTCTCTAACATTGTCATAATTCCCTTAGGTGTTGCTGGCAAAATTGCTTGTCTTCCTAAATGCATATAAGCAATATTTAAAGGATGAAATCCATCTACATCTTTAGAAATGTCAATAGCATCTATAATTTGATTCTCATTAATATGTTTTGGAAGAGGAAGTTGAACCAAAATACCATGTACTTCAGGATCTTTATTATATTGATGTATCAAATCTAGTAATTCCTCTTGAGTGGTTGTATCACTCTTAATTACTGTTGTGCTTCTCATCCCAGCTTTTTCGCAAGCTCTGTGCTTAGCTTTTACATATGATTGGCTAGCAGGATCTTCTCCAACCAAAATAACTACTAAGTGGGGAACGGCTTTGTAAAGGCTTATTAAGTTTTGAACCTCTATCCTTACTTCTTCTCTTATCTTAATAGATAACTCTTTTCCATCAATAATTACTCCCATGATTTCACTCCTTTTAATATGTATGTATCAACGATTTCTCCATAATAAATTACATGGTAATTATTGGTTGTATAAAATCTATCTTTAACTGATTCTAAAACATTACCTGGTTCCATCGCTTGTTTATATATTATTTTACACTCATAATGAAGATCACACTCTTCAATAATTGGTGTCTCGATTTTTCTACCCTTCATCAATGTTAACCCACATTCCTCAATTTTTTTTACATCTCTACCTGATTTTACGCCACAATATGCTAGTTCCTTCTTTAACTGTCCATTCAACGGAACACTTATCGTAAATTCATTTGATTTTTCCATCATATCGAATGTGTCTCTGGAATATCTAACGTATGCAATAAATACTTTTTTATTCCATACAAAGTTGATTCCACCCCATCCAATTGTCATCGTGTTAACTTTTTGATCAACCTTGGTGGTTAGGAAAATTCCTTTTTCAAGTTGATGATACATTTCTGTTGTAAACTGGCTATAATTTAGGTCTATATATTCCATTAAATCGCCTCCAAAAATATTATATCATTACTTTCTCTCAATTCACATAGCAAAAAAGACAATCAAGAAAATGATTGTCTTTAATCGTCCATACTTAGCCGTTTTCTACAAATATAATTTAGAGTATTTTTCTTTTAAATATCTAACATAGTAATTCGGGTTAAAATCTTCATTTGTAACTTCGCGTAATAATTCCAAAGGGTCTTTGCTCGAACCAAAATTATGAATTTTTTCTTTTAACCATTCATTGATTACTTGAATGTTATTTGTTTTAACCAACTCATCAATATCAATTTCTTTTTTCATTGTATAGTAAAATTGTGCAGAATATGCGCTACCTAAAGCATATGTAGGGAAATATCCAATAAGTCCTGCACTCCAGTGTACATCTTGCAAAACACCTTCAGAATCATCTTTTGGTTGTATTCCTAAATACTCAACCATTTTTTGATTCCATATTTTTGGAAGTTCAGAAATTGAGATTTCATTAGACATAATCATTCTTTCTATCTCATATCTTATCATAATATGTAATGGATATGTTAATTCGTCTGCCTCAACTCTTACAAAAGATGCTTCGACCTTGTTAACCGCCAAATGAAAGTCTTTTAATGATATATTTCCTAATTGCTCAGGGAATATTTCTTGTAGCTTCCAATAATGTGCTTCCCAAAATTCATAACTTCTTCCAATCATATTTTCGTAAAATCTTGATTGTGATTCATGAATCCCCATTGATGTTCCACCACTAAGCATAGTAGCATCCCATTTTGGATCAATTTGTTGTTCATAAGTAGCATGGCCTAATTCATGAATTGCAGCGAATATTGAGGAAAACATGAAATTTTCTAAATATCTTGTAGTAAATCTTACATCTCCAGAATGTGTATTCCATGTGAAAGGATGAACACTCTTTTTCATTAAGCCTCTATCTCTATCAAAATTCAATACATCAACCAAATACTCAGCAAAAACTTTTTGTTTTTCAGCATCATAAAAGATTGTTATAAAGTCATCATTAAGCTCTTTACCACTATTTAAAACCTGCTTAACAAATGGTACCAAATCCACTTTCAATGTTTCAAAAAAGTTATCATATTCTGTCATTGACATGCCTGTTTCATATTCATCTAACAAAACATTATAAGGATGATCATCTATTCCGTAATATTCAACAAATTTTTTAGTATACGAGAATATTTTTTCTAAGTCATCTGAGAATCCAGCAAAATCATTGTTTTCTTTTGCGTCTTCCCATTTTCTTTGGGCTAAGTTTATTAACATATTATACTCAACAAACTCATTTTTCGGAATTTTTGTTATTTTATCAAGTGCTTTTTTTGCCTTTTTAATTTCTCTTCTTGAAATATCATCTAAATCATCTAAGACTTCAAATAAGCCGTTTACCACTTCTTGATATTCATTACTAGTACTTAATTGAAACAATTCTCCACTTATGATCCCAAGCAATTCAGCTCTTCTTGCGAAAGCCCCCTTTGGTGCTTCAGTAGCAGAGTCCCATCCAGCAATATTTAATACGTACCCATATGCTTTTTGTTTCAGTAGCATTTCATGAAATTTGCTTAATAGTTCCATTTTCTCACTCCTTCTAATATATTATATCATTTGAAATCAGAAAATGATTAGTTAATTTTAATAGTACCTGAAATTGATTTTTTTCTATTCACATGAATTTCTCTTGCTTTATCCTGATTGTTAATTTCAATATCTCCACTTACTGAACTAAGTGATACTTCTTTTGGATAGAATTCTGTTCCAACAAGATCTCCACTTATCGTTCTTAAATCGGCAGAAACACATTCAACATTTGTTAATTCAATGTCCCCACTTACAGTGTTAAAAAACAAGTCTCCAGCAAATATTCCTTCATTTATTTCCAAATCACCATTAATCACTGAAACATCAATTGTATTCCCACGTAAATTCAATATTTCGACATCTCCATTTACAAAAGAAAACTTTGAATCACCAGCTTCAATATTCGTTAATTCAATATCTCCATTAGTTAATTTTAAAATTAGTTTCTCTGTTACAACACCATTAAAATTAGCATCACCTGAAACATCGTTGAACTCGACTCGCTCGTGTGTAATAGTAGATGGAATTAAAATTAGAAATTCACCTGAAACTTCCTTGTTTCTAAATATTTTAAGTTCCTTTTTCCTTTTTAAAACAAGAGTATTATCAGTAAATGCGATTTCATAGTCATCCAAGTTCATAATATTTTGTTCATATACTTGAATTTCATTTCCATCATAAGTTGCGTATTGTAGATCATCGCTCACCAAATTTGCTTCAAAAGTAATTGCACCATCTATTTCAGAAAATGCCTTAACTAGGTTATATTCATTTGTTTTATAACTTACACAGCTTTCTGTGCTTGTAGACTCAAAACTCATTTTTGGTTCCGTTTTGATATCTGAATACAATTCCTTTGCAACCTTAATTGGATCTCCAAACTTCTTACTTAACTCTTCATCTGATAACCCTTCTGTTTTTGCAACTTCAATCATCTCTTTGTGGTCTTCTAATATCTCTTTAATCTCTTTTGGGCTAACTTTCAATTTAAATAATTCATTTTCTAAATCTTTCAAAAACTTGTTCATTCTTTTTTCCTCCTCTATTTAGTATTTCATAAACTCCACCAATAAACTGGTCCCATGATTCTCTTAATTCTATATAGTAGTTGAATCCTTTTTCTGTCATCTTGTAATATTTTCTTGGTGCACCTTGCTCTGATTCTACAATATATGTCACAAAATACTCTTCTTTTGTTAATCTTCTCAAGATTGGATATATTGTATTTTCATTTACATCCAAATGTTCTGAAATGTTATTGATTATTTTGTACCCATATGCGTCTTCTGAAACCAATTCCGACAAAACACAAAGCTCTACTATTCCTCTTTTAAACTGAGTATTCATATTACCACCTCCTGTACTGATTATAACACAGTATTGTGCACAACACAATACCTAATATTAAAAAAAGACCTTTTGGTCTTTTTAAAATAATCCAACCGCATTTCCGGATGAGTCTACGTCCATATTTAGCGCTGCAGGCTCTTTAGGTAATCCAGGCATAGTCATTACCTCACCTGTGAGTGCGACAATAAATCCCGCCCCAACTGATGGTCTAAGTTCCCTAATTGTAATTGTGAATCCGACTGGTCTTCCTAATAATTTTGGATTGTCACTTAAACTATATTGTGTTTTTGCCATACAAACTCCCAAATCATCCCAACCCAATTTCTTGAATTTTCGCAATTGATTTTTTGCCGTTGATGAAAACTCTACATTTTCTGCCCCATAAACGTTTTTGGCGACCTTTTCGATTTTTAATTGTAGCGAATCTTCAATTTCATACATTCTTTTAAAATTATTTGGTTTCAATTCAATTTCACTTATGATTTTCTTTGCAAGATCAATTGCACCTTCTCCACCTTTTTCCCATACTTCACTTAATGACCAAGGATGGTCATTTTTAGCCAAATAAATTGATAAAGCTTCTGTTTCGGCTTTTGTATCTGTTACAAAGCTATTTATGGCAACTACATATGGTAATCCAAACATTTTTATCGTTTCAATATGTTTTTCTAAGTTTGAGATTCCGTTTAAAAGAGCATCCACATTTTCTTCTTGTAAATCATCCTTTTTTACTCCCCCATGCATTTTTAATGCTCTTATTGTTGCAACTATAACAACAGCACTTGGTGTAAAGCCGGCTTGAAGCGTTTTAATATCTAAAAATTTCTCTGCTCCTAAATCAGCACCAAATCCCGCTTCTGTAATGACATATTTAGCAAGTTTTCTTCCCATATTCGTCGCAATAATGCTATTACATCCATGTGCAATATTCGCAAATGGGCCACCATGAACCAAAGCAGGTGTATTTTCCAAAGTTTGAACTAAATTCGGTTTAATTGCGTCTCTCAATATTAAAGCAATTGCTCCTTCAATTTTCATATCGCCAATTGTAATTGGTTTTCGATCATACGTTTCCCCAATTACAATTCTTTTTACTCGATTTTTTAAATCTGATAGATCTCTTGATAAACATAATACAGCCATTATTTCAGATGCCACAGTAATATTAAACCCATCTTGTCTAGGAAGCGAGTTTCCAATACCACCTAGCCCAATTACGACTTCTCTTAAAGAACGATCATTCATGTCGATTGCTCGTTTCCAAGTAATGCGGCGTGGATCTATATTCAATTCATTTCCTTGATGGATATGATTGTCAATAATTGCACTTACAGCATTATTTGCAGTAGTAATAGCGTGCAAATCACCTGTGAAGTGCAAATTCAAATCTTCCATTGGAACCACTTGACTAAATCCACCACCAGCAGCTCCCCCTTTTACGCCCATTACTGGACCAAAAGACGGCTCTCTTAAAGCAATAATTGCATCTTCTCCAATTTTATTAAACGCTTGTCCCAATCCAACAGTTGTCGTCGATTTACCTTCTCCAGCCGGTGTAGGGTTGATTGCAGTAACAAGTATTACTCTTCCGTTTTTGTTGTTTTTATATTTATCCATAACATCTAGATTAATCTTTGCTTTGTAGTTACCATATAATTCAATATCATCTTCATTTAGTCCAAGATTTGCTGCAATTTCAATGATTTTTTTCATTTTCGCATTTTGAGCAATTTTTAAATCAGTGTTTTCCATTTTTTACTACCTCCAAATATGTTTTGTATACATATTGATTTTCACACAAATATAAACAAATTGCAACTCATATTAAAAAACGCTTACAAAATTATCGCTACTTTAAATCTAAAATTTATAGTATAATAGTCCCATACAAAGTAAAAGGTGATAATATGAATATAGGAATTGTAGGAATCGGCTTAATAGGTGGAACATACGCCAAAGCACTGAGAAAATATCCATACAATATTTATGGAATCGACAATAATGAAGAAACCCTTGCCTATGCAATAAAAGAAAATATTGTTGATTATGCGTATACAAACCCAAAATCTGTCTTAAAAGAACTAGATGTAGTTTTTATATGCTTATATCCTGAAGATACGATAAAGTTCGTTCGTGATAATATCAACCACTTTAAAAGAGGAGCAATTATTTCTGATGTAGTAGGGGTTAAACGAACAATCATTGATAATTTAGAAGTTTACTTTGAAGACGATGTTGAGTTTGTTTTTGCTCATCCGATAGCAGGTAGGGAAAAAATTGGAATAACCTATGCTCAAGAAGAGATATTTAAAGATGCAAATTTTGTCATTACGCCAACCAAGAAAAACACTGATGAAGCTATCAATTTAATTTCAACATTAGCAAAGCAAATGGGATTTAAGAATGTTTCAATTATAACCGATACACAACACGATGAAATCATATCATTCACATCACAACTAACTCACGTATTGGCACTTGCACTGGTAAATAGTGATGATGAAAAATTTGACACAAGCCTATTTATAGGTGATTCATACAAGGATTTAACAAGAATTGCGATGATTAATGAGAAATTATGGTCGGAATTATTTATTAAAAATAAAGACCATTTGATACGAACAATTAATAGATTTGAAAAACATTTAGACGAAATCAAAGATGCAATCTCTAAAAAAGATAAAGATCATTTAGAAGAACTTATGGTAAAAGCTACAACAAGAAGAGGTAGAATAAAATGAGTGAAAAGGTAGATATAGAACTGTTTCCAATGAAATTCAATGGAAAAGTTTCTGCACCACCATCAAAAAGTTTATCCCACAGGGCGTTAATTTGTGCTGCGTTAGCTCATGGGAAAAGCGTTATCTCTAACCTTACATATTCTGATGATGTATTAGCAACTATGAACGCACTGCAACATCTTGGTGCAAAGTTCGAGAAACAAGATGATACATTGATCGTTAAAGGATTAAAAAAAATTCGACCATCGAATATAAAAATAGACTGTAACGAGTCTGGTTCAACACTACGTTTTTTAATACCTTTATTTTCATTATCAAATAAAAAAGTTGTTTTCACAGGAAAAAAATCCTTAATTTCAAGACCACAAACTATTTATAAAAAGATCTTTGATGAAGATCAAAACCTGTTTGAAGTATCTGAAGATGAAATCACCATAAACGGTTCAATAAAGGCAAGAGAATACACAGTAAAAGGGGATGTTAGTTCCCAATTTATCAGTGGATTGATGTTTGCTTTACCTTTATTAGAAGCTGATTCTAAAATTATTATCGATGGAAAATTAGAATCAAAAAGTTATATCGATCTTACCATTTCCATGTTAGATGAATTTGGAATAAAAATTAAAGAATTTAATGATGGGTTCTATATTGAAGGTGGCCAAACCTACCATGCTCATAACTATCATGTTGAAGGTGATTTTTCACAAGCAGCATTCTTCTTGGTAGGTGGAATCCTAAATGGGATTGCAAACATATCTAATCTTGATCACGATTCAAAACAAGGAGATAAGGCAATCATTGGTATCATAAAAGATGCAAAGGGGAAAATAATATATACAGAAAATGGCTTTATAACTGAAGAATCTTCTACTGTTGGAAGTGAGATAGACCTCAGTGATTGTCCTGATTTAGGCCCAATCGTATCGCTACTTGCTTCTGTTAGTACAGGAAAGACTGTCATTAAGAATATCCACAGACTTCGAATAAAAGAGTCTGATCGTGTTAAAACTACTGTTGAAACTTTATCGAAACTAGGTGCCAATATTGTGTCAGATGAGAATGAAATCGTGATTATTGGTAAACCTGCCTTGACTGGAGGCGTCACTGTTGATTCTTATAATGATCATCGTATTGCAATGATGGTTAGCATTGCTTCATGCGTATGTCTTAACAGTATTACATTAACAAATGCAAATGCCGTAACCAAGTCATATCCTAATTTTTTCGTAGACTTTCAAAAATTAGGTGGAGTATATAAACAAATCGAGGAGTAAAGTTATGAAAACAATCAATGTCCCAATTCCAGGAAAAGAATACAATGTCCATGTTCATTCAGGGATACTTTTTGATATCGATAAATATATTGATGTAAACAAGCAAATTGTTATAATAACGGATGATTTTATCCCAAAGATATACTTAAATACAATCCTAAACAAGATTATAAACCCACTAATTATAGAAGTGCCAATGGGTGAAGATTCAAAATCAATCTCTCAAGTGACATATATTATTAATACAATGATTGAAAACAAGATTACAAGATCGTGCTTGGTACTTGCCCTTGGCGGTGGAGTTATTGGCGATTTGGCGGGGTTTGTTGCTAGTATTTACTTTAGAGGTGTTGATTATATCCAAATTCCTACTACTTTACTATCACAAATAGACAGTAGTATTGGAGGAAAAGTTGGAATAAACTCTGAAAACATGAAAAATGCAATTGGTTCATTTTATCAACCAAAAATGGTGATAATTGATCCAAATACCTTAAACACACTATCTATCAAACAAAAAAACAATGGAGTAGCCGAATTAATCAAATACGGCTTAATAGCTGATAAATCACTATTTGAAGACGTTTGTAATAAAGATATCTGGAGTAATATCGAGCACTATATTACGAGATCAATCGAAATAAAAAGAGACTACGTCATTGATGATGAACATGATAATGGAAAACGACAAATTTTAAATTTCGGTCATACGATTGGACATGCAATTGAACAATTTTCTAAATATAGTTTATTACATGGAGAAGCAGTAGCAATTGGCATGCTAGCAATGGCAAAGGATACAAAATATCATATCCAACTTCAAAATTGTCTAGCAAAATTTGATTTGTTAAAAACATATGA
>JAFGXW010000061.1 GCA_016936415.1 Bacilli bacterium
GGTGCAAAGATTAACTCATGTGAATTTTTCATTAACATAAACAAATCGAGAATACTAAATTCAAAAGGTCTAGATGTACAATATGAATCTTATTCTGGGCAAATTGAGTTAATTACAGAAGCGAAATCAGACAAAGAAGAAGTGGAACTTTTTGATGTTCTAGATTTTGCCGATTATGATCCAAAATGGATAAAGGAAATCGTAAAACAATCCCTAGAAAAAACGGTATTAAGAACACAAGCAGTACCACTACCTCAAGTTTCTGATATTCCTGTTATTCTAACTGGTGAAGCTGTAAAAACATTCTTTGATTATTATGGTGCAAAATCATCGGCTAGATTACTCTATGAAGGTATTAATCAAAGTAATATTGGAGAAATGGTGCAATCTGTAGATAGCATTGGTGACAAAGTATCGTTATCAATCAAACCTTTTATTCCAAATTCTACTTTCTCTAGATATTACGATAACGATGGATTCTATTTGAAGGAAGTCCAACTAATCCAAGAGGGTAAACTAGTTCACATGGAAGCTTCAAAACAATATGCAGATTATCTTAACATAACCCCTACTGGAACATTTAGAAACGCTGTTGTAGAACCAGGATCAAAATATTACAAAGAAATGAAACATGGAAAATATCTTGAACTTTTTAATTTTTCAGATTTCCAAATGGATATCTTAACAGGAAACTTTGGAGGAGAAATCCGTTTAGGAATTTATCATGATGGCAAAAAAGCTATCCCGATAACATTAGGAAGTATTTCAGGAAATGCAAAAACAGTTGAAACTGATATGTATTTCTCAAGAGAATTACAAAAAATGAATGGTTTCATCGGACCTAAAATCATAAAATTAAACAATGTAATAATCGCAGGTAATTAATTATAGACCCGTCAAAATGACGGGTCTATAATTTTTCATGTAATCTTTTGCAAAAAATCAATACATAGAATATAATTTATTTATACTTAAACTATGAAATGAGATGATAATATGTTTTTTGATGGACAGAAACGTTTGCCTGCTTTGGCTAATTTCAATATGATTAAACAGTTTTTAAAAACAGATATTGTATATTGCATCCTTGTAGATTTTCAATTGGCAGAACTCGCAGAAATTATTAGCGATCTAAAAAGTCATGGTAGAAAAGTACTTGTCCATGCTGATATGATAAAAGGTCTTAGTGCGGATGAGTATGGCGCAATCTATCTCATTCAAAATTGTCATGTCGATGGCATAATCTCTATTAAACCAAAGGTCATATCAATCGCAAAAAAGCGAAAAGTTATCGCGATGCAACGTATATTTTTAAAAGATTCTATATCATTAAAGCGAAGTCTCGAGGTTGTTGAAAATGCGCTTCCTGATTGTTTAGAAATTTTACCTGCAGTAAGTGGACCACTTATCAAAACAATTAAAGAAAAAGTTAACTGTGAAGTTTTTTGTGGAGGTTTGATATCTTCAGAAAAGCAAATTCAAGATTGCCTAGACTCAGGTGCATCAGGAATTACAGTTAGTGATCCTACACTCTGGATAAACAAAAGTCACTTAAATTAAGTGACTTTTTACATACTTCTTGATGCAACAACATCGATGTTAGTATTTAATACATTTTTTATGATAACATCACCACATTTGATTGGAGATGAAACCTCAACCTTGTTAATTTCTTCCATTACTTTAAATATTAGTTTTTTTGAAACCTCACCGTTTGTTTTAACTGGAAGTCTACGATAAATTCCTCCTTTTATTACAACAGTAGAAGTCACAATTCTTGTTGGGTTAGTTAATTCTTTCTTTGCATATAATACGCCTCTATTACACTGATTACCTTCTACTCGATAATCATCTTCTACGTCTACTTCAAGATGACACCCCATTGGGCACGCAATACAAATTAATTTTTCTATCATGATTGCACCTCAATCGCGACATTAATATCGATCATGTCTCCAGTTAAATCAACATCTTTCAATATGAATTTCTCCATTTCAGCAGGAGCAAGATGTTTTTTCTTAATTCTCTTGATTACAGTATCACCATTACTGATAACAATTTCTGCGTTCTTAAATTCTTTGTTCACGCGCATAAATATATCCATTGGAGTAACCAAATTCGATAAATTAATTTCTTGAGGAAGTAAATAACTTACTCCATTTTTTGGTAATACATTTATCATATTATTAGTTGCATTTAATTCATGATTCAAGTAACGAACAACGCTTCTTCCTGCTTTTCTGCTTTCTTCCGTAACAAAATCAACAAGATCATGTACATGAAGTACGTTTCCACAAGCAAAAATTCCTTCAATATTTGTTTGATAAGATTCATTCACGACTGGACCTTTTGTTTTTTTGTCAAGAATAATTCCACAACGCTCGCTCAAACTATTTTCAGGCACAAGTCCGACGGATAATAATAGTGTATCAATCTCAAATGTCTTTTCAGTTCCTGGGATTGGTACAAAATTATCAACTTGAGATATCACTATTTTTTCAACTTTTGATTCTCCTATAATATCTGTTACAGTATGGCTTAAATATAGTGGAATATCATAATCATCTAAGCATTGAACAATATTTCTCTTAAGTCCTCCAGAAAAAGGCAAAACTTCAGCTACTCCCAACACTTTCGCTCCTTCTAAAGTCATTCTTCTTGCCATGATTAATCCAATGTCTCCACTACCTAAAATAAATACACGTTTTCCTACTAGATATCCATCAATATTCAAATATTTTTGTGCTGAACCTGCAGTCAACACTCCACTTGGTCTGTTACCAGGAATACTGATTGATCCTGAGTTTCTTTCATAACAACCCATTGCAAGTACTACTGCTCTAGCAGATATTTTAACAAATCCTTCATTAACATTTGCATACTCGATTGTCTTATCAGGATTCAGTTTTGTTACCATTGAATTTAATTTATACTCTATACCCATTTCAAGAAGCTCTTGCACAAAACGCTCTGCATATTCAGGTCCAGTTAATTCTTCTTTAAAAACCTTTAATCCAAACCCATTATGTATGCATTGTAGCAAGATTCCTCCTAATTCAGCATCTCTTTCAAGGATTAACACATGATCAATACCTTGTTTTTTAATTTCAAGTGCAGCCGCCAATCCGGCACTACCCCCTCCAATTACTACAACATCATATTGTTTCATTTTTGCTCTCCTTTTGTTGTTTCTTTTAAAATATTCGAACCTGCCTTATTGTAAACAATATCAAGTTTGTCAACTTTGAGCTCTCTAGCTAAAATATTAATTACTTCTGATTGACAGAATCCACCTTGACATCTTCCGGCTCCCGC
The DNA here is from genome assembly GCA_016936415.1 of Bacilli bacterium. GTDB lineage: Bacteria > Bacillota_I > Bacilli_A > Izemoplasmatales > Izemoplasmataceae > JAFGXW01. Next base: position 3,316 of record JAFGXW010000061.1, read on the forward strand.
TCTTACTCTATTTTTTACACCAACAACACTTCGCGCTCCACAATTACGATTGATGGCATCAACAATTTCGCCTTCAGTAATTTTTTCGCATCTACAGATAATTCTTCCATATTTTTGATTATCATGAAAAGAATTGTTTAACTCATCAAAAGTTAATTCATTCGTGCGTAACACTTTTCTGCGACGCGGATTATAGTCTGTATTTGGTTTCATTTCAAAATGAACTGAAACCAGTTCTTCTACTACATATTTTGCAAATGCTGGCGCAGCAGTTAATCCTGGAGATTCAATTCCACAAACATTAATAAATCCTTTTACTTCAGATTCTTCAATTACAAAGTCTTCCGTACTGCTCGTAGCTCTTCCTCCTGCAAATGAACGAACTATTTTGTGATATGGTATATTTTGAACTGTTTGAGCAACATTCTCTTTAATATATTCTAGCCCCGATGCAGTTGTTTTTGAGATTTCTGAAAAAGCAACATATTCGCTAGTTGGACCAAGTAACGTATTTCCATGGTATTGAGGTGTAACAATCACACCTTTTCCTTTTTCGGATGGTGCTGGATAAATAACACTATTTACCAATCTTACATCTTTATCAAGCACGTAATACTCTCCTCGTCGAGGTCTAATCTCAAAATGAGGATTGGTAACCAACTTTGCAACATCAGTTCCATATACACCTGTTGCATTAATAACGACTTTTGCTTCGTAAACACTTTTGTCAGTTGTTACAACAAAACGATCTAACTTCTCAATTTTAATCACTTTATTTTCAAGAGCAAGTTCAACGCCATTGTCCATTGCATTTTCAATATTCGCAATGGCTGCTTCCCAAGGGAAAGTGACAGCTGTCGTTGGTAAATGTAATGCTTTTATAACTCCATCAGCAATGTTTGGTTCAAGAGAACGGACAGTTTCTTGGTCAATGATTTTGACTTCATCTGATCTCAATCCATTTATCAATGCTCTCTCATAAAGTTCCTCAATCAAATGGACTTGATCTTCATTAATCGCAGTAACCATTCCACCACATGCCATATAAGGAATGTCTAGCTCCTCTGACATTTGTTTATACATTCTATTTCCTAAGATATTGAACTTCGCCTTTAATGTCCCTGGAATCGGGTCATGACCTGAATGCACAATTGCACTATTGGCCATAGTTGCTTCCATAGCTACATCATATTCCTTTTCTAAAATGATCGTTTTTAACTGAAATCTTGATAATTCTCTTGCAATTGTCGCACCAGATATTCCTGAACCAATGATGATTACATCATACATATTATTCCTCCTTAAAGATAAAAAAAGAGAAAAATAAAAAACAAAGACTTCTCTTCATTTCTCTTTTCTCTCTTGAGTTCATTAACTTAAATTAAGTTTATCATAGTTAAAATTGAAAGTCAATATCTACTAATATTATTAAAAAAAGTTTAACAAACCTAGTTTGTTAAACTTTTATCATTATTGTATGAAACTCTAGACAAATAGAGCCCTGAACTTGGCGCTTTCCATCTTACTTTACTTGCATCTTTATCTTTCATGAAATCAAGTAAATGTTTGGAAACATTCCCTTTGGCAATTTCAACAGCGGTACCAATTAAATATCTAACCATAAAATGTAAAAACCCATTACCAGTGATATAACAATTAAGATACTCTTCACGCTGATCAAATGAAACATCAAAAATGGTTCTAATCATCTCTTTATCTTCTTTTGTTTTTGTAAAACTCGTAAAATCATTTGTTCCAATGATTGATGTTAATTCGGCTTTGAACAAATCAAGATTAAAAACTCCAGGTGCCCATTCATAATTCCTTTGAATTGGGTCGTAATCGCCCAAATTAAGTTTGTAACAGTACTCTTTTTGAATTGAGTCGTATCTACTGTGAAACGTTTGAGAAACAGCATGGCTCGATTTTAGATGAATCGTACTAGGTAAATAATTATTCAAAACTCGATAAAACTCATTTGGTTCAATATTGCTAATTGTGTCAAAATGAAATACTTGATTCAAGGCATGTACACCCTTATCTGTTCTTCCGCTAGAATGAATGGTAATTTTTTCCTTTGTAAGATAAAATAGTCCTTTTTCAATTTCTCCTTGTATTGTCAATTGATTGGGTTGTCTTTGAAATCCATTAAACATTGACCCATCATATGTAACAACACACATAATGCGAGTTAAATGGGGATGAAAAGTCGTTTCATACACCCTTTCTAAAAGACCATCTACAAAAACAAATTTTATGATAAGTTTTTTGGATATTTCACGCTGATTCAATATTATTTTCAGTGATACTTTTATGACTATTTCAACACCTTGATCATTCAATTCTTCAATAAGATATTCTACTTTATTGTATTGATTAAATACATGATTCACTTTTGATTCTGTAAAAATCAACTCTTTATGAAAAGTTCTTATTGCAATTTTTTGTTTTAAAAATAATGATTCTA
>JAFGXW010000062.1 GCA_016936415.1 Bacilli bacterium
AGGAATACTACTGAAAGGTGATGAAGATGAAGAAATTACTGTTTATTGGAATATTAATGTTATCTGGTGCAATTTTAGTATCGGGAAGTATTATTGCAGCAAGTAATATTGATTTTTCTGGATTACAACAAATGACGAATTTGGTATTTGTCTTTGGGGCTTTGTTTTTATTAATTGCAATTTTTAGTTCACTCGTTTTATTGGCGCGTACAAGTAAAGAGTAACAAGCAAAATGAACAAACTAGTAGGGGGTTTGTTTTTTTTTTACTTTTTCTTGCAATATCAGTTTAAAAAAGGAGCTGAAAATCAGCTCCTTAAATGATAAACATAATGAACATATATAAATAATTTGCTACAACACCACTTGCCAAACCTCCTAGTGTATGCGCAAATATGGCTTTTGTGGTGAGGGGTCTTGAATCCAATGCATCCATCATACTAACATGTGTTGAGAGGTAACCACTCCATGTCGTTCCAATGGCAGTGAATACTGCGATTTCTTTTACTCCAATATATCCTTTATCAAGAAACTCAGGTACAACTCCAAGAGCTGCTCCAGCACTACCAAGCGAAATTAGTGGAAAAGCAATTGCTTCAGGACTCGTAAACCCAAACAATGGTTTAAAGATGAACATTAGGTATTGTCCAAATTGTGGTAAATATCCAACACCTTCTAATGCTGCACCAGTATAACCACCTAATGGTTCTTGGTTTGTAAGCATGATGATGAATGTTGAAATGATTAATATTCCAGGAATAATTTGTAGTCCAATTTCAACACCGTTTTTTCCTCCATCAAGTGAGCTTTCTAATAAACGATTGACAAATGAACCTTCTCTAGTTTCGCGTAATAACTCGTCACCTTCCACTTTTTTGATTGGATTATGGTCTTTTTCTAAGAAGTAGTATTTCCTAGAAAAATATGTGAGAAGTCTTACACTAACAATACTACCAACAATACTTGCAACTGCACCAATTAGGGTTGCTAGAAAGAAATTACCAGGATAATTGTTGTTTAAACTCATAAAGTAAATGGCAATGACAAGACCCATTCCAAAACTAGTACCCAAATTACACAATACTGGAATTTGATAACCTTTAAATTGTTTTCTAAACTCTTTTTCTTTATACAAACTGATTACTGCAGGATTATCTGAAAGGTATGCACTCACTGCACCAATTCCAGCTACTCCGGGTAAACGGTAAATGAAGCGAATAATTGGGCTAAGGACAATATTCATTAACGCTATTACGCCAAATTCACTAAAAATACCCGCCATTGCTCCAGTTAGAACTGCAACGCCCATAATCCAAAATGCAACATTAAGTAGCAAGTAATAACTTGTATTAATCATCGTATTTAGGAAATTAGCGATCCCCATTTCCATAGAAAATACAGTAAAAACAATAACAAAGACAATTAAAATGATATATGACTCTTTGGTGACTGGTTTTTTCTTCATATAAACCTCCAAGAAACTAAATCCAAAAAAAATTATAGACCAAAAAGAAAATAAAAACAACTACTTTTTTTCTAAATTTGAAAGCGCTTCAAAATAGCCGTTTTTTTCATAGTTATAAAAATAAAGTTGTATAAAAATCGAACTTGGTATATAATAAAATTGCCGTAAAATCGGGGGAGCTTAGAGAACTAGGCTGAGAGTATTCTTGCTACTAGAATAGACCATACCTGATCTGGATAATGCCAGCGTAGGATGAATATACAGTAAAATTCATTTTGTCCTAGCTTTTACGGACAATTTTTTTATTATAAAAGGAGGATAAAATGAGTAGAACAAATTTAATTACGGAAGTAGCAGTTTTTGTAGCATTCGCACTGGTATTAGAAGTGTTTTTCACCGCATTATCAATTTTCATACCGATTTTACAGTTACCTTACGGAGGAAGAATTAGTTTGGCAATGTTGCCACTCTTTATTGTATCGCATCGTCATGGGATTAAATGGGGAATTTATGCAGGGGTATCGTATGGATTACTAAATCTAATGCTTGATGCAAAACTTTACCACTGGGCATCACTATTTACAGACTATGTTTTTGCTTTTGGTGTCTTAGGGCTTAGTGCATTTGGACGTAAGTTACTTGGTGATACAAAAGCAGGATTGATTGTAGGAATTGGTATTGGCTCTTTATTGAGACTATTTAGCCATTTCGTAAGTGGTGTCTTGTTATTTGGTGGTTATGCTGGTGATTACGGATTTGAGAATGTATATTGGTATTCATTCGTTTACAATTCGTACTATGTGTTGCCATCGATGATCCTTTGTATGATTGTAGGAGCTGCATTACTAAATCGAATTCGAACATCAAAAATGTAAAAAGCACTCGCAAGAGTGTTTTTTTGTGCAATATTGCGTTTTGACTTTATAAAGTGGATGAGATATTGTATAATAAAAATGGTATATAAAGGAGGTCAAATAATGAAAGTATTATTTGTAGGAAGTGAAGCAACACCGTTTTCTAAAACAGGTGGATTGGCTGACGTACTGGGTTCATTGCCAAAAGAATTGGTACAACTTGGTATTGATGCAAGAGTAGTTTTACCAAAACACGGTATTACAAAAACAAAATTTCATGATCAATTGAAACCTCTTTGTCATTTTAAAGTTGTGGTAGGTTCAAAACAAGAATATGCTGGGGTAGAAATGATGGAGTATGATGGCGTAACATTCTATTTCATTGATAATGAATATTATTTTGGATATCGTGATACATTGTATGGTCATTACGATGATGGAGAGCGTTATGGATTCTTTAACAATGCTGTTTTAAAGATGTTAAAAGAATTGGATTATTATCCAGACATCATTCATGTGAATGATTGGCCAACAGGGTTAATTCCGTATTTGTTACAACAAAAATATGCAAGTAAGCCAAAATACAAAGATATTAAAACAGTTATGACAATTCATAACATTGCGTATCAAGGTGTTTTTAGTAAAGAATTGATGAAGTATTTAGATGTTGAATACTCAAGTGATATTGAATTTGAGAATATGATAAATTACTTAAAATGTGGTATCAAAACGGCAAACTATGTAACCACAGTATCTGAAACATATGCTGATGAAATTTTATATGATTATTTTGGATTTGGTATGAGTAATTTATTAAAACAACGTAAGGGTTCTTTGTTTGGAATAATCAATGGTATTGATTACTCTGATTTTAACCCTAAATTGGATCGAAAAATTGCTAAAAACTATAGTTTGTATAACTATGTTCAGGGAAAAACTGAAAATAAAGAAAGTTTGCGCAAAGATTTTGGTATGAAATCGAATAAATTACCAATTATCGGGATGGTTTCTCGTCTAACAGAAGCAAAAGGATTTGATATGGTTAGTGAGATTATTGATGGATTCTTACGAAAAGGATTATGCCAATTTGTTCTTCTTGGTAGTGGAGATGGTTATATTGAGGACTTTTTCCAACAACTTAAAAATCGATATCCTGATAATGTAGGTGTGTATATTGGATATAATGACGCCATGGCACGTAGAATTTATGCAGGTAGTGACATCTTTTTGATGCCTTCACGATTTGAACCATGTGGACTGGCACAATTGATTAGTCTAAAATATGGAACATTGCCACTTGTGCGTTTAACAGGAGGGTTAAAGGATTCGATAATTCCTTATAATCAGTATACTGGAGAAGGAAATGGATTTGGATTTGAAAACTATGATGCACAAGACATGGCACATACTATCTCATTTGCATTAGAAGTTTACCAAAATCAGAAAATTTGGAAATCATTGGTTAAGAGAGGCATGGCTCAGGATTTTAGCTGGAAACAATCAGCATTCAAATATTTAGATTTATACAAAAAACTGAAGGAGGAGTAATCATGGAAACGTTGGCTTTAATATTAGCTGGTGGAAGAGGAAGCAGACTTGATATTTTATCAGAAAAACGAGTAAAACCTGCGGTACCTTTCGCTGGAAAGTATCGTATTGTTGATTTTACCCTTAGTAATTGTACCAACTCAGGAATTTATAATATTGGAATTCTAACACAGTATTTGCCACTCTCTTTAAATGAACATATTGGTGTTGGTAAACCTTGGGACTTGGACCGTCGTGATTCAAGTTTGAGTTTATTACAACCTTATAAAGAATGGTACAGTGGGACTGCGGATGCAGTGCTTCAAAATGTTGCATATATCAAACGTAAAAATCCAAAATATACATTGATATTATCGGGAGACCATATTTATAAAATGGATTATCGCAAGATGATTGCTGAACACGAAAAAAATAAAGCAAAATTAACGATTGCAGTGCAACCTGTTGCTTGGGAAGATACACATCGTTTTGGTATCTTAACAGCTGATGAATCAGGTAGAATTACTAAATTCTCTGAAAAACCCAAACATGCAGATAGCAATTTGGCATCTATGGGTATTTATGTATTTGATACTGATGTTTTACTTGACGCATTAGAAAAAGTAAAACATCCTGAACTGGATTTCGGAAAACACATTATTCCATATTTATTAGAAACATCTGATTTATTCACTTATGTTTACGAAGATTTTTGGCAAGATGTTGGAACGTATGATTCTTATTTAGAAGCAAGCCTTAATTTAACATCTACAGTAGATAAAATTCAGTTAGATATGTATGATCGTAACTGGAAAATTCATACTAGAAGTGAAGAATTACCAAGTGTTAAAGTGGGTAGTAAAGCAAAAATATCACAAGCACTTATTTCAAATGGTAGTATCATCGCTGGAGATGTAAAACGTTGTGTACTAAGTCCTGGGGTTATCATTCATCCTGGTGCAACCGTAATCAATAGTGTTATTCTAAATGATACAGAAGTTTTCCCAGGGGCGTATATTGAAAATGCAATTATTGATAAACGTTGTAAGATAATGGAAAATGTAGTGATTGGTGATGGGGATGATTATACTGCAAATAAAGATAATCCTTCATTGTTAAGTAGTGGAATCAATGTAGTTGGTAGTGGAGTCGTCGTACCGAAAAACACGATTGTAAAACGTAACTGTCGTATTTTCTCAAGTGCTAAATTCGACAATTTGGTTATTGAGTCTGGATCAACTCTAAAATAAAAAGGCTAATTTTAGCCTTTTTTTATGATTTCATCGATAATTTTTAAGTAATCAATACGTGGCGAATAGCTCTCTTTAATCAAATATCCAAACTCTTGTATTTCCGCAAATGAAATTGATTTTCGCCCTACTTTTGAACGCATGACAAATGATAAGAGGTATTTTGTTTCTAATAAATACACTTGATCTAACTTTTTTAAGAAAATTAAGATAAAACTAATACCACCATGTTCCTCAATTTTTGATAAATGTTCGATTTGATGAGGATGGATGTTTGAAAGAGGGAAACTACTGGTACTTGTGGTTTCTTTTGCTTCAAAATCAATATAATGCCCATGGTAAATCCCATTATAATCTGTGGTTGAGGGAACCTTGTAATAAGCTTCCTTAATCACTGCACCACTTCGACTCGGATAATCAACTTTGACAATTTGGATTGGAATTGGTTTTTTGTGAATAACTGCGATATTATGAGCCAAATAGTATTCGTTTGTATCATTAATCATGTTTTCAAAAGACATACCACGATTGGAATGGGTAATCTTCTTTTCTACAAATGTGGTCTTTTTATTTGGATAATTAATCATACTATCACATCCTTATCTATTAATATATCATATTTTGATGAATTTTCCAGCATATGATGTTGAAAAAATAACGTTAATATGCGACATTGTACTATATATTGATAATTATATGATATAATTGTGATATATCGCATTTTGGAGGTGTATTATGAGTAATATAAAATTTTTTGCACTAGGTGGTCTAGGCGAAAATGGAAAAAATATGTATTGTCTTGATATTTCTAATAAAATATTTATTTTGGATGCTGGGTTAAAGTATCCTACAACAGAGTTATTTGGTGTAGATTCAATTGTACCCGATTTCGATTATTTAGAACAAAATAAGGAGCGCATAGCTGGAATTTTCCTTAGTCATGGTCATGAGGACCACATTGGAGCGGTTCCCAAATTGTTGAAGTCAATAAAAGCACCTATGTATGGATCGTATTTCACGCTTGCTTTATTAAAAGATTTACTAAATGAACAAGGGTTAAATGCTGAGGACTATCAATTTATAGAAGTTTCTGGAGAAAAAACTTTATCGTTTGGGGATGTTGAGGTTGATTTTTATCGAGTCACACATTCCATCCCTGAATCACTTGGAATTGCCATTAATACGAATGATGGTGTGATTGTTTATGCTCCAGATTTTAACTTTGATCAAAATGTTCGTGGTGTATATAAAACGGATTTTGATAAATTATCAAAAATCGCAGGTAAAAAAGTACTTGCACTGTTGGTAGAATCACTAGGGGCAGAAAGAGTTGGGTATACCCATAGTTCAGAAAGTCTTGATTATGCTTTGAATCAGGCTTTTTATCAAGCGGAAAGTAGAATAATTGTTTCTGCATTTTCTACAGACTTGGTTCGAATTCAAAAAATCATTGATATATCGTTGAAATATGATCGAAGTATCGCGATTATTGGACGTAAAACACAAAGAACAGTAGATGTTGCTGTAAATTTAGGATACTTAAAAATTCCAGAAGGAAAACTTGTTTCTTTAAAATTCATTGATGATAAAAATAAAAATGAACTAAAAGACTCTGTTGTTTTAGTGACAGGAGATCGCCATGAACCATTTTATATGATACAAAGAATGGTGAAAAAATTAGATCGTTTAATTCATATGAATCATGATGATACCATTATCTTGATGACTCCACCAATTCCAGGTACAGAAAAAATTGCTGCAAGAACATTAGATGTTTTGTATCGCTTTGATGCGAATGTTGTTAAAATTAGTAAGTCAATATTACCACCTTCACACGCAAGTAGTGAAGACATCAAGCTGTTGGTTAACATTTTACAACCGAAATATATCGTACCAGTTATTGGAGAGTATCGTCATCAATATGCATTAAATAACCTTTGCATTCAATTGGGATACGACAAAAACCATGTATTTGTTTTAGACAATGGTGATATTCTTGAATTTGAAAACGGAGAAGTCTCAACACAAAAGACCAAAGTGAATAGTGGTGATATCTTTGTAGATGGAATCCTAGATGGAGACTTAAACAATGTTGTTTTACGTGATCGTGAGTTACTTGCACAAGATGGTGTATTATTATTGATTGCCAATGTTGATGCGAGAAGAAAACAAGTAGTGACAACACCTGAAATAGTGTCGCGAGGATTCGTTTATATGAAAGAAAACGAAGAATTAATTAAAGAAGTTGAAAATATATTTTATGGAGTAGCTGAAAAGATCTTTAAGAATAGATATGTTGATTGGAGATTATTCAAAGAAAACGTAAAAGACGAAATTAGTAAATATTTATATAAAGTAACTAGTCGTCGTCCAATCATTATTCCTGTCATTATTGACACTCAAATTTAAAAAGCTAATTTTTTAGCTTTTTTTGTTTATAAAATAAAGTATGAGTGCAGATGCATGTATTTTCACTAAATGCGTAAAAACGCTTTACAAAATGGCTTTTTTTGCCTATAATATAAGAGAATTAAAAACAAAAATAGGAGGATTTAAATGAAAAAATTATTAGTTTTAGTTGCTGCAGTTGCAATCGTGTTAAGCTTATCAGCTTGTGCGAAAAAAACTTATGAAGTAGCAATGATCACCGACTCAGGTGGGATCGATGATGAATCTTTTAACCAAGGTACATGGGAAGGAATTATGGAATTTTGTGATGCGAATGATATTACTTATAAGTATTACAAACCTCTAGAAGTTTCTGACAATGCATATCTAGATGCAATTAGTCTTGCAATTGAAGGTGGAGCAAAAGTAGTTGTTACTCCTGGATTCTTATTCGAATCTAGTGTATATGCTGCTCAAACTACTTATCCAGATGTTAAATTTGTATTAATTGATGGTGTTCCTCATACTCCTGACTATGCTACATTTAACACTGCTAGCAATACATTACCAATTTTATTCAATGAACATGAATCAGGGTTCTTAGCTGGTTATGCAGCTGTAATGGACGGATATACTGATTTAGGATTTACTGGTGGTATGGCAGTTCCTGCAGTAGTTAAGTTTGGTATTGGATTTATCGCTGGTGCTTATTATGCTGCACAAGAAAATTCTATTACATTAAACTTTACAGATAGTACTTATCACTATTTTGGAAACTTCAATGAAGACGATGCTAACAAAGCAATCGCTGCTTCATGGTACCAAACTGGTACACAAATTATCTTTAGTGCTGCTGGTGGAGCAGGTTCAAGTGTTATGAGTGCTGCTGCTGATGCAAACAAAATGATGATTGGTGTTGACGTTGATCAATCTAGCAAATCAGATACAGTATTAACTAGTGCTATGAAAGAGCTTGGAAACGCAGTTAAACAAGCACTTCAAGACTATGTAGATGGTAACTTCGTTGGTGGAAATGTTATCGTTAAAGGTGTTGAAAATGATGGTGTTGGACTTCCATTCGATACTTCAAGATTTGAAACATTTACAGAAGCACAATATGAAGCTATTTATGCTAAATTAGTAAATGGAACAGTAGTTGTTCCTGCTAACTGGGCAGATTTAGCAACATTCTTAGGTGCTGATGCAGCTAACTTCACTGAAGGTGTAGTTACGCCTCAATAATTAAATTAACGACTAAGGGAAGCAAAATTGCTTCCTTTTTTATTACAATTTTTTTAAAACTTCAACACAGATAAGTCTCGAATTAATTATTAATTTATAGAAAGTTCTTTAAAAAATATATAATAACGTCATATTCGACTTGAAAAATACCGTAAAATGAGCGTAAATGCTTTCATTTTTATGACCATTATGATAAAATTTTGTTTAAGAGGTGAAATGATATGGAATATATTATAGAAATGCTAAATATTACCAAAGAATTTCCTGGAATCAAAGCCAATGATAATATTACCCTACAATTAAAAAAAGGGGAGATTCACGCTCTTCTTGGCGAAAATGGAGCAGGAAAATCAACTTTGATGAGTGTTCTATTTGGGTTATACCAAGCAGAAGAAGGAATTATAAAAGTTCGTGGTGAAGAAGTAAAGATTACAAATCCAAATGATGCGAATAATTTTGGAATTGGGATGGTGCATCAACATTTTAAACTGGTTCACAACTTTACAGTAGCCGAAAACATAGTACTTGGGTATGAAGATACCAAATATGGGTTCTTAAAAATGAATGAACCCATAAAGAAAATACGAGAATTAAGTGATCGATATCAATTAAAGGTTGATACAGATACACTTATATCTAATATCAGTGTTGGGATGCAACAACGTGTTGAGATTTTAAAGATGTTGTATCGAGATGCTGAGATTTTAATATTTGATGAACCAACAGCGGTTCTTACACCGCAAGAAATTGAAGAATTAATGAGTATCATGAAAGATTTGGCCAAAGAGGGTAAATCGATTATTTTAATTACGCATAAATTAAATGAAATCAAACAAGTTGCTGATCGTTGTAGTGTACTTCGTAAAGGAAAATACATTGGTACAGTTGATGTAAAGACAACTTCAGTTGAAAAAATGGCTGAAATGATGGTTGGGCGTGAAGTAAGCTTTAAGGTAGATAAATCACCCTCAAAACCAAAAGAAACTGTGTTGAAAGTAGATGCAATTTCTGTACATAATGCTCGTTTAAACAAAGATGACGTTCATGATGTTTCTTTTGAAGTGAAACGAGGAGAAATTTTGTGTATTGCTGGTATTGAAGGAAATGGACAAACCCAACTAGTAGAGGCAATTACTGGATTAACACACATATCAAGTGGAAGTATTTGGTTGAATGGCGTTGATATAACTAATATGTCAATACGTAATCGTAATTTAGCTGGTGTTTCACATATTCCAGAGGATCGACACAAACATGGGTTGGTTTTAGACTATTCGTTAGAGGAGAATTTAATTTTACAAACATATTTTACCGAAAAATTCCAATCAAAAGCATTCTTAAAGTTTGATGAGATTCGCACGAATGCATTTGAACTGATTGAACAGTTTGATATTCGTAGTGGAAAAGGCCCATTGTCGTCTGCGCGAAGTATGAGTGGTGGAAATCAACAAAAAGCCATCGTGGCAAGAGAAATTGATCGTGACACAGATTTATTAATCGCTGTACAACCAACAAGAGGACTTGATGTTGGTGCGATCGAATATATTCATAAACAATTAATCGCGCAAAGAGATCTAGGGAAAGCAGTTCTCTTAGTTTCTTTAGAACTTGAAGAAGTAATGAACGTCTCTGATCGTATCATTGTTATGTATGAAGGGGAAAATGTTGGTGAGTTTGACCCTAAAGTAGTAACTGAAAATGAACTTGGTCTGTATATGGCAGGATCTGAAAGGAGCGAAGAGGTAAAATGACTAAAATAATTGATTATTTAAAAACAAACAAAGTTGGAGCATCGTTATCTCTTGTGTTATTCTTGTTGATTTTCATCATGCCAAAGACAGCTGGAGACAATGCAACATTATTAAAAGTTTACCAATTATCTATTTTTATTCTTGGTTTTGTATATTTGTTTTATAAAATTATTACGTTCAAGAAAAGCAATCCAAATTTCAAAGCGACTGAAAGTCAAACTTTAGTGAATGCAGGAGGAAGTATTATTGCAATCATAGTTGGTTTACTATTTGGACTACTTTTGATGCTTATTGTTAATCCTGGACAAGCATTTCCTGGATTCCTTACCATTATTGTTGGTGGATTTGATAGTTTTAAATCAATTGGAAATATGATTTATTTAAGTACACCTATTATTTTGACAGGGTTGGCTGTGGCTTTTGCGTTCCGTACAGGGTTGTTTAACATTGGAGCAACCGGACAATTAACTATGGGTGCATTTATTGCAGTATACATTGGTGTAAAATGGGGTGCAGTCGGTGAAATCAGCCCATTTCTACATTGGGGATTGGCAATCTTATTCGCAGCGATAGTAGGTGGAATTTGGGGAGCAATTCCGGGGTTACTCAAAGCTTATCGTAATGTAAACGAGGTTGTGTCGGCAATTATGTTAAATTATGTCGCAATGTTTTTAAACACATTGTTAATAACATCGTTTATCTATAATTCTGATTATGCTCGTGCAATGGATAT
>JAFGXW010000063.1 GCA_016936415.1 Bacilli bacterium
ATTACATCTCTTGATATGAAGAATTTAGCGATTAAAGTGGAAGATTTTCTGAATCATACAGACGTTTCAGGGGTTGTGATTATCCATGGTACGGATGTTTTGGAAGAAACAGCGTTTTATATGAATGCTGTAATCCGCTCTCCTAAGCCAGTTGTTCTTACGGGTTCCATGAAAAATGCCAGTGAGTTTGGATATGATGGATTGACGAACCTAGTTTCTAGTATTAAAGTGTGTCTATCCCCAGAATCGCTACATAAAGGTACACTTGTAGTTATGAATGATACGATAAATAGTGCTGTGGAAGTAACTAAGACACATACAATGAGTCTAGATACGTTTAAATCCGTTGAATTTGGGCCTCTAGGCATTATTGATCATGAAGAGGTAATTTATTACCGTGACGTTACACATCATCATACGTTCGATTTTAACAATGAAATTAACGATGATACCTATTTAATTAAAGTGGTTGCTGGTATGGACGGGCATTTCATTGATTATTTGATTGATCGAGGTGCCAAAGGTATTGTCCTAGAAGCACTTGGAAGAGGAAATGTACCTCCTACGATGCTAGATTCTATTCAAAAAGCATTGTTCAAAGGAATTCACATCGTAATCGTATCAAGATGTTACTCTGGAAGAGTACTAGATACCTATGCCTATCAAGGTGGGGGAAAAGATTTAACGAATATGGGTTGTATATTAGGTGGAAATTTCAATGGACAAAAAGCTAGAATCTTGCTGATGCTAGCGATTAGTAACCATTATTCTCATAATCAAATCATCGATTTGTATAAACTATAGAAAAAAGAGTGAATTATTCACTCTTTTGTTTTTTTTGTAGTTTTAAATATAACGCTATTGGTGAAAACCAGACAAACATTACCAAAATAGATAAAGAAATGCATCCTATTAGGTATAAAATGTAGCCATTTCCCCAAAATAGAGTAAATGGTGTATCACCAGGTTCTAATAAATACATGAAATTGGATTGAAATATGTTATTGACTGGAATAATAATAACTACAACGATAAAAAGTAAGATAATAAAGCTTTTTTTAAAAGATTTCCAGGTAGGAATATACTGATTCACAAACAGCATATACATATACATGAAGAAAAAAATCATATGTCCAAATAAAAACTGATAATATCGAAAACGATCTGGTCCAAAAAGGATATCTGGGAATAAAACACTCACTACTCCCCCAATTGCCCAGAAATAAGCGATTTCGAAGACTTTATAACTCTTCGTAAACATCACATATATCCCCATAAAGAGGCTAAATGCACACAAACCAATTGGTAAATTCTCACGAAGATTGTAATTACCGTTTAAAAAAATCCATAACTGAAGAGAAATTTCTGAAACAATGCCAATACTACCTAAAATATAGCGTATTGTCTTATCTTTTCCAGAAGCTCTTATCTTCTTTCGAAATAGAAAGATCAAACATACGCCAAATATGACAAGAAAAATTGGAATGTAATGATAAATACCCCATGCGCGAAACAGTATACCCACAGAATCAGAGAAAAATGTCTTCAAATTAATCACTCCATTTTATTTTAACATTTGCGCGAGCGCATCTTTCAGTAAAACACTGGTTGATTTTGATCCATCTAAATTTTTTGTGGCTTTTTGTATTTCTTTTGTACGATATCCTAAAGATAATAACGCTTCTTCAACTTCTGATATATTAGTTGATGATACGAACGATTTTGGATTTAAGTTAATTTTACCTTTCAAATCTAAAATGATTTGTTGGCTCGCTTTCGGCCCAATTCCAGGAAATTTCCCTAAGAACTTATCGTTTCCAAGCTCAATGGCATTCACAATATCTTTTACATTACCACTCGCTAGAATTGCCATTGCACTTTTTGGTCCAATTCCTTTGACACTTAAAAGCTTAATAAACAATGTTTTTGCTTCAAGCGTCATAAAACCGTATAAATGGATGGCGTCTTCACGTACATAATGATGAATATACACCTTACAAACTTCATCTTTTTTAAAATCATATGGATTTGGGGTTAATACATCAAAACCGACATCATTCACGTCAATGGTGACCCCAAAAGGATTGATTTCAGCAACTTTACCAATTAAGTAACTATACATAATATCACGCTCCTAACGTTATTATATCATATTTGTCATTGATACAAGTTGAAAAATTGTAAAAAAAAGTAGACTAAAAATCTAGTCTACAAATTCAAATTCAAATCTAAATATGCGCACCGTATCGCCATGTTGAACACCTTTTTCACGTAATGCATCATCTATTCCCATGGCACGTAGCTGTCTACTGAAGCGTTGAACAGATTGATCTTTCGTAAAATCAGTCATTTCAAACACTCTTCTAAGTCTTTCCCCGGTTACTTCATAAACGTTGTCTTCGGCAAGTGTAATTTCAAACAATGTTTCATCTTTTTCAAATGTATATTCAACAATTTGTTCAAAATCACCTTCTTGATATAGTTCAAAACGATCAGTAACTGCGAGTAAATCAGCTGTTTTATATAATAGTTCTTGAAGATTTTTATTGGTTGCTGCACTAATTGGTATAATATGGATATCTTTATTCACTTTTGTTTTAAAATTCTTTAAGTTTTCCTCTGCACCGGCAATATCCATCTTATTCGCAACGATAATTTGCGGTCTAGCCATTAAATTATAGCGATATGTTGCAAGTTCGTTGTTAATAACAAGATAATCTTCATATGGATCTCGTCCTTCACTACCAGACATATCTAACACATGTAAGATAACTCTTGTACGTTCAATATGGCGTAAAAATTGTAGCCCAAGCCCTTGTCCAAGGCTTGCACCTTCAATTAATCCAGGTAAATCTGCCATGACAAAGCTGCGTTCATCATCGACTTTTACAACACCCAAGTTTGGAATAAGAGTTGTGAAGTGATAACTAGCAATTTTTGGCTTTGAATTTGAAACCATACTGATAATTGTTGATTTTCCAACGCTAGGTAGTCCAACCAAACCAACATCTGCAAGTACTTTTAATTCAACGCGGATGTTTCTTGTTAATCCAGGTTCCCCTTTTTCAGCGATTTCTGGTGCGGTATTGCGAGAAGACACAAATTTGGTGTTTCCACGACCACCACGACCACCTTTACAAATGACAACTTGTTGCTTATGATTGGTGATATCTCCAATTACTTTATCATTTTCAGCATCATAGATGGTAGAACCAACAGGAACACGGATGATCATATCCTCTGCATTTGCTCCATCTAATCGCTTTGCAGCGCCATTCACACCAGCTGGTGCACGTAATACTTTATTGTATTTTAAATCCATTAGTGTTGATAAGCCTTCGTCGCCTTCAAAAATAACACTAGCGCCTTTTCCACCATCTCCACCTGCAGGACCACCCATTGGTACAAACTTTTCACGGCGGAATGCAACAACACCATCTCCACCTTTTCCTGAAATTACTTTAATATTTACTAAATCTACAAACATAATGACCTCCTATAAGGCATTTAACCACACATTTAGTTCATCACGGCTGTGAAAAACTAAAATATTCTTTTTGTTTTCATATTTTTTAATGATTGCTTTAATTTTTTGCCCTTTATTCTTAAACGTAGATACATAATGAAGGAATTCTTGATCAATTCCCTCAATACAGCCCTCTGCCATATCACTTCGATTACGGTGTTTATACTGATTCGCACGTTCAAAGATACCTTTCAATGAAACTTGTAAACCAAAATCCAAATAGATAATGGTATCAGCAAGTTCCAAACGATAGTTGAAGTGTGCATTATTTGTATAATTACCATCAATAACCCATTGTTGATGTGTCATAAAGAAATTCTTCATAAAAACATCAAAATCATGTTTATCAATGTTTTGCCAATTCTTTTTCCAATAGATACTATCTAGGTGTAATACTTCTAAGTGACGTTTTTCGCCTATTTTGCGGCATAGTGTAGTTTTTCCGGTTCCACTTGCGCCAAGTATAACGATTCGATTCATTAGATGGTTAACACTTCAAAATTAGGATCTTGTAATTTTTCACTTAGATAAACACCGGTATACATTACATTCACACCAAGCCGAACCAATTCATCAGTTGCACCTACATGATCCGCACACATTTTACATGCATACACCTTGATTTCATTTTTGACAATATTTGCAACACGTTGTTGAATGATTTTGTCTTCTAAGATGCGCTCTTGAGAGGCTCCCCATATTAGTAACTCAACATCGCTAAACCAAACGTTTGTCTTTGCGTTATAACAATAAGGAATCACAAAGTTGTGAATATCTGTGTCTTGATTCGATTTCCATACAACCAGTAATTTTTTCATAATTCCTCCAACACTAGTTCGTAAGCGATACGATCAATTACGACTAGGTAATCTAGTTCAATAAAACCATTTTTTGCTAGAAAACGTCTCATTTTATAATTTTCTCTATGTGTATCAATCTTGATGGATTCCATTCCTTGTGCTTTGGCAAGTGCTTTTGCCATTTCTATAAATTTGATTGCAATCCCTTGGTTTTGATGATCCGGATGTACCAAAATTCGATGAATCACAAGACTTTTTTGCTTGATCCATGAATGGATTGTGGTATAAGCAGGATCATTTTCTGGTAAAATGGTACAAGAAGCAAGAATTTCATTGGATTCTTCAAATACATATAAACCATCTACCAAAATGTCTTTCTTAAAGTGTTCACTACGAGGATATGCAAGTGTCCACTGAGGAATTTTAGCCTCAATCATATGCTGTATGACACAAACAGCTAAATCATCAAGCTTGTCTACATCTCGTAATGTTGCTTTTCGTAACATATTATCACCTCGAATGAATAAAGATACCATTATTATAGCTTTAATCAATGAAAATGGCAAACCACTTGTGTGATTTGCCAACTTATTATTCTGGGTATACTGAAGCTTGTTTTTTATCTCTACCAACACGTTCAAATTTTACAATTCCATCCACTTTACTAAATAATGTGTCATCGCCACCGATACCTACATTATTACCTGGATGTACTCTTGTTCCTCTTTGACGATAAATGATAGAACCAGCTGTACAGAATTGACCATCTGATAATTTAGCTCCAAGTCTCTTTGACTGTGAATCACGACCATTTCTAGTAGATCCAACACCTTTATGAGAAGCCATACATTTTACGATATTAATTTCAATTAACATTTAAGTCACCTCCTACTTTCTATGCATTTATTTTTGTGATTGTTAGTTTTGTATATGATTGTCTATGACCTTGTTTACGACGATATTTCTTTTTCGCTTTGTATTTATAAACAATAATCTTTTTTTGTCTACCTTGTTTTTCAACAACAGCTTCGACAGTTACTCCTTCAACATAAGGATTTCCAACTCTTAAAGAATCGCCACCAACCATTAATACTTTGTCTAATGTGACTTTTTCTCCTTCGTTTACATCTAATCTTTCGACATATACGACAGAACCTTCAGAAACTCTTACTTGTTTTCCACCTGTTTCAACTACTACGTACATAAAGCACCTCCTCATTTTTCTAGTTAAGACTCGCCATTAAGGTGCGTTATCGCTTCAAACCTTTTCTGTGCGGTATGCCTTTATCAAGCGTGAAAATAATACCAAAAAAAGCATCTTTTGTCAATGTTTTTATTGGATATTCTCTAACGCCATATATATTATACCTAAATATTTCTGATATGCAAGAAAAATGTCGATGATTGACACGTATTTTAAATAATTCCTTTTTCTTTAAACGAAAAATAACGATCCTTTCCGATAATGATATGATCTAACAAAAGAATATCCATCATAATGCTGTTTTTATGAAGGATTTTTGTAACATCAATGTCTGCTTTAGAAGGAGATGGATCTCCTGATGGATGGTTGTGACAAATAATTATCGATGCAGCACTATTTAATACTGCATGTTTAAAGATTTCTCGAGGGTGAACAAGAGAACTGTTTAAACTGCCAATGAATAACGTCTCTTTTTTGATTAAGTCACCTTTTGTGTTTAAAAATAAGGCAATAAAGTGTTCTTGTGTTTTCATTTCTAAATCATTTTTTAAGTATTGATAGATGGCTTCGGGTGTTTGGAGATGAATGCTTTTCACAAAACTACTTCTCACAACTCTCTTTCCCAGTTCAATTGCTGCGAGAATCTCAATTGCCTTACTAGGTCCAATCCCTTTGATCTTTAATAACTCTTTTACCGTCGTATTACTTAAGTCTTTTAAGTCATCGTAGTGATAAAGCACCTTTTTCGCAAGTTCAATCACAGATTCTTGTTTGGAACCCGTACGTAAAATTATGGCAAGAAGCTCATTTGTTGTTATCATATCAATATGGTTTGTCATAAATCGTTCCCGTGGACGATCAGTTACCGGGATTTCTTTAATCATCATTGTCTTCTCCAAAAAAAAATAGTGCTGTGGGCACTATTTTAGATTTTTTCTAATTAAACTAATGAAGTATAAACTACCTGTCACTAGTAAAATTTCGTTTTTCTTTAAATCTTTTAATTCATTCAAAGCTTGGAGAGCGTCTGTATGAAGAAACTTGAGTTGATGGTTTGAAACATCGTATAAGTTATGTGCTGTTTCACATCGTGGGTAATCAAACTGTGTAAAGTGGATCTCATGTGCAAAGGATTCTAAAATTTGAATAATATCATAATATTCTTTATCAGCCATCGATGTGTATAATACCTTGATGGTTTTTCCTTTAAACAATGTTTCCATGCTTTCTTTTAAAGCTGTCATTCCCCCGATATTGTGTGCACCGTCAAGTACAATGTTACCAAAGCATTCCAAACGTCCAGGCCAAAATGTATTAAGCAGTCCCATCTTTATAGTACTGAGAGAGACATTGGTTTTCTTTAATTGATTCAGTTGAAAAATTACTTCAATGGCCAAAGCTGCATTTCGTACTTGATGGTTCCCAAGCATTTCAATAAAGTATGTTTCATCCTTATATACAAACTTCGTTTGCGAACTGTATTTGATATTTGTTATATCACTATCTTGAATGATGATAAGTTTTGAATTGCTTTTTTGTGTGTATGTCAAGAATAAGTCTTGTAGTTCAGGCTCTTTTACAGTTGTAACCAAAGGAATTCCTGGTTTCACAATGCCAAGCTTATTGAGCGCAATTTCTTCCAAGGTGTTTCCAAGTACATGCATATGATCATAACTAATGTTTGTAATTACACTAATGAGTGGGGTAATGACATTTGTTGCATCCAAACGTCCACCAAGTCCCACTTCACAAACAACAAAATCGACTTTCTTTTCTGCATAAAACAAAAAAGCCATTAATGTAGTAAGTTCAAAAAAGGTAATGATTTGGTTATATTCTTGAATTACTTCGTGATACAAACTATTTACTTTGTTTATATAATAGAGTAATTCTTCATCTGTGATATCGTCGTAGTTATAGGTAATACGTTCATTATATCGAACGATATAAGGCGAGGTATACGTTCCTACTTGATAACCGTGTTCTAATAAAATATGTTTCAAATAACTAACCGTTGAACCTTTTCCATTTGTTCCAGCAACGTGAATGTATTTTACTTTCTTTTCTGGGTTCCCTAGCATTTTACAAGCTAGTTCCATACGAGATAAATCATATTTATCGCCAAATCTTTTCACGGATTCAATCCATGAAATGGCATCAATAACGTTTGTAAACATCATTTTCTTATTTCATCTAATCGAGCAACAATTGTATGATACTGATCTTGATAACTAGCTAGTTTATCGCGTTCTAGTTGAACTTTATCTTCTGGCGCTTTGCTGGTAAAACGTTCATTACCAAGCATTTGTTCACAACGTGCTATCTCCTGTGTTAGCTTAACAAGCTCTTTTTCAAGTCGTTCAATTTCAACTTGGATATCCACCAAACTACCAAGTGGTAAAAATAGTGTGACATCACCAAGAATTAACGTAATGACTTCGGTATCTGTTTCAATTGTCTGATTAATCTCCATTTCTTCAGGGTTAATGAATTTTTCTAAGATTGCATTGTTTTCAATCAGTAGGTTTGTTGTATATTCATCTTTTGTTTGAATAAAAACATTGATTTTTTTACTTGGTAATACGTTATATTCTGCACGAATATTACGAACTGCCTTAATAATTTCCTGAATCAAAGAAAAATCTTTGATTGCAGTAGCGTTTTGGAACTCATCTAGCGCTTCAGGCCATGATGAAATCATGATAGATTCTTCTAAATGAGGTATCTTTTGATAGATTTCTTCGGTGACAAACGGCATGAATGGGTGTAATAACTTCATCATATCAAGCAATATATATGAAAGAATCGATTTGGTGCGGTTCACGACAAATTCATCATCACTATTTAGTGATATTTTAGCAATCTCAACGTACCATGATGCAAAATCATCCCAACTAAAGTTGTGGATTGCTCTTGCAGCTTCTCCAAATTCAAACTTATCGTAGTTATAATCCATATCATGAATTGTTTGATGAAGTCTTGCTAAGATCCATTGTGCTGGTAAATCAAGTTCATCCGTATCAAATTCTACGTCATCTACACTAAAATCACCAAGATTCATTAAAGTAAAGCGAGAAATATTCCATAATTTGTTAATAAAATTCCAACTAGATTCTACTTTTTCGATTTCAAAGCGTAAATCAGCACCAGGTGCACTATTCGTAGTTAAGAAATAACGTAAAGTATCAATTCCATATTTTGCCTTGATTTCCAGTGGATCTACACCATTTCCAAGTGATTTAGACATTTTACGACCCTCACTGTCACGAATTAAACCATGAATCAAACAATGCTTAAACGGGGATTCATCTGTGAATTCAAGACCTTGGAAAATCATTCTAGCTACCCAAAAGAAGATGATATCGTATCCAGTTACCATAGTGTCAGTTGGGTAGTAACGCGCTAAATCAGCTGTTTGATCTGGCCATCCAAGCGTACTAAATGGCCATAAAGCACTACTAAACCATGTATCTAGTACATCTTCATCTTGTTTCCAACCTTCACCCTTTGGTGCCTCAGCTCCAACATATACTTCTTCATCTTTATACCATGCTGGAATTCTGTGTCCCCACCATAATTGTCTACTAATACACCAATCAAATGTCCCATCCATCCAACGTAAAAACGTTTTTTCAAATCGACTTGGAACAAATTCTACTGTACTTTTTGTTTTTGCTTGCTCACTTAGAACATCCATCTTAACAAACCATTGTTTGGATAGCCTTGGTTCAACAATGACACCGGTACGTTCGCTGTGACCTACATTGTGAATCAGTTTTTCTATTTTGGTACATAGTCCAGCTTCTGTTAAATCTTTTACACAAGCTTTTCTACATGCAAAGCGATCCATGCCAGCGTATTGTTCTGCAAGATGATTCATCGTTCCGTCTTCATTCATACATAGTAAGAACGCTAAATCATGTCTTTTTCCAACTTCAAAGTCATTTGGGTCATGCGCAGGAGTAACTTTTACACACCCAGTTCCAAATTCACGATCAACATAATCATCTGTAATGATTGGAATCAAACGTGATGTACCAGGAATCAATGCTTTTTTTCCTACATAACTTGTAAAACGCGGATCTTCAGGATGAACCATTAGCGCTGTATCACCATACATCGTTTCTGGACGAGTGGTTGCGATTTCTAAATAATCTTCTCCATCTTCCAACATATATTTGAAGTAATAAAATGCACCTTCTAGCTCTTTGTGATCTACTTCAATGTTACTAAGTGCAGTTTTTGCTTCTACATCCCAGTTAATGATTCGTTCACCACGATAAATTAGTCCTTTTTCATACAAACGAATGAATACTTCAGTAACTGCTTTATTTAAACCTTCATCTAATGTGAAACGCTCTTTGCTGTAATCAACACTAATACCAAGCGCAGCCCATTGCTCACGGATATGTCCAGCATATTCTTCTTTCCATTCCCATGCTTTTTCTAAAAACTTTTCACGACCCAAATCATAGCGAGATAAGCCCTCTTCACGTAACTTTTGGTCTACTTTGGCTTGTGTCGCAATTCCAGCATGATCCATACCTGGTAAATACAGTGCATCAAAGCCTTGCATTCTTTTTCTTCGAATCAGTAAATCTTGTAATGTATTATCCCATGCATGCCCTAAATGTAACTTTCCTGTTACATTTGGTGGAGGAATTACGACAGTGTATGGTTTCTTACTAAGATCACCACTATTAAAGTAGCCACCTTTTAACCAAAAATCATACTTTCCTTTTTCAACTTCTTCGTGATTATACTTTTTTTCTAATTCATTCATCTTATTTCCTCCTTAAAATAAAAAATTCGTCCTAAAATAAGGACGAATTATCAATAACCCGTGGTACCACCTATGTTCTTAGTAAACTAAGCACTCAAACCCTTAACGCAGGGAACGTCTATAACTACTACAATTTCATTATAGCTACTCCTAGGTGACATTCTAAAGACAATTCTGTTAGTTTTCACCAAACACTAACTCTCTATAAGTAATTGTTCTTTGTACTATCCTATTCGTTGTATTTAATGATATCTTAACATAACAAAAAGTGTTTGTAAAGTGCTTTATAACCTAAAGAACAATATAGCGAATATCCTTGAAATTTTCTTCCAAACCAAGCACATTACTAACCTTTAAAACCATTCCATTTTTCACTTTTTCAGTTGATCTTTGTCCGCCATGTAGTCGACTATATTCTACCATATGCATATTGATTACTCCTTATTGAATTTGTTTCTTCTGTGTATAGAATACCACTTTACTGTGTAAAACACAATAACTATTTTTCAAAAAGAAAAGACTCATATTGAGTCTAAATTTCTTCTACAAATACTACATATCTAATTCTAAGATAAACAATCTTATCTTTCACTAACATTTTAACAAACTTTCCATTTGTTTGTATGACTTTACCTTGAAAACTACGTTCATGTGGCAAAGATGCATATTCCGCTAGCGTTACTTTTACTGTTTTACCAATTAGACTATAAAATAATGGGGTATCCACGATTAGTTGTTCCTTTCATATTCATGAATGATATGATCAATCAATAGATTGAACTCTTCATCAACGGTTTGTAGTTCACGATTTGTTAAAATACGGTTCACAGCTTTCTTTACGGTGTCCTCGTATCTTGTTTTTGCTTTGAAATCAGGTGCAATTTCTTTGATTTTTTCATTGTCAAAGATTAAACTCCAATCTTTGTCACCAAATAACTCACCTTCAAAACTAGGTGCGTGTTTGATAATAAAGTCACTTGGAATGTGAATAATATTAGGACGAATATCAAGTGCTTTATAAAGTAAGATGTGGATTTGGTCCCATGTATAAACAAAATCACTTGTGATATGATAACTTTCACCAAATGTTTTCTTATTGCCGAGTACTTCAACGAATGCTTCTGCGAAATCCTCATTATATGTTAATGTCCATAAAGACTTACCATTTCCTGGAACAATTATCTTCTTTCCTTTTAACATGCGATCAATAATGGTATATGGATGACCCCAACTTTTGATTGCAGCGATAATTTTCTGATCATTATAGGTATGAGAAGGGCGAATAATCGTTACATTAAAGTCTTTACTATGAACTGACATTAAATAGTCTTCACAGCGTTTCTTATTTTCTGAATACTCCCAATATTTATTTCCAAGAGGTGTTTGTTCGGTAATTGGGTATGATGGGATTGGTTTCATATATGCAGACGCACTACTAATAAAGATAAACTGTTTGGTTTTACCATTAAATAGTGAATAATCACGTTGTACTTGATCGACATTATAAGCAATCCAATCTACAACTACATCAAAATGATAATCTTTGATGGCTTCTCTAATTTGTTTCACATTATTAATATCACCTTTGATCAATTTTACATCACTTGGTAAGGAATCATTATGGTTGCCACGATTCAACAAATATAAGTCAACATGTTTTTCAATGGCAAGTTTCGTAACCGCAGTGCTAATTAATCCAGTACCCCCAATAAATAGAACTTTCACTTTTATTCCTCCTTATCAGTATAAGCTTTTATTATTTCAAGTACTTGTTCACGATTTGTTTTTAAAACAGACGAGTAGGTCATAAATAAATCATCGGGATGCATCGCAAGTACTGATTTAATCTCTTTTTCGTGTTTTGATTGTTGTGTTTTTGGAATTTTATCTTGCTTCGTTCCAACAATCAAACAAGGAATCGCATAGCTTTTTAAAAAATTATACATCAACATATCGTCTTTGCTTGGTTTATGACGAAAATCTACGAGTAATATAACCAAACGTAAATTAGGACGATTCAGTAAATATTCTTCAATCATTTCACCAAATTTTTCTTTTTCAGTCTTACTCACAGCAGCGTAACCATAACCTGGAACATCAACCAAGTAAAAGTCTTCATTGACGTAATAAAAATTCAAAGTTTGTGTTTTTCCTGGTTTTCCAGAGGTATGAGCAATGTTTTTACGATTCAATAAAGAATTGATAAAACTACTTTTACCAACATTACTACGTCCAGCCACTAAAATCTCTGGTAAATTGTCTTCTGGGCATTGTGTTGTATGTACAAAACTACCTCTAAATTCGACACTATTTATATTCATCCTAAATCACCTTTTTCTATCTATAATTATATACCATAACTGGCAAAATTAAAAACGGTATTGAGAAATTCTTAAAAATTAGTATAATATTCATATTGGGGAGTGATACGATGGAAAAAGTTATGGAACAAAAACAATTATCAGCCATCAATCGAGAAAATGTTTTATCTGAATTAAAACAAAAAGATGCGATAGACATTCAACGTGGCTTATTAAAGGAACGTAGAATTCGAATTACCATCATGAGTTTATTAATAGCTGCCTTAGTTGTAACGGTGATATACGGAACCATGGAAAACCCGTTTCAATATACATTAAGCAAGATTGGAAATCGTTTTAATAACCGTATCTTCTTTATTGTATGGGCTATGTTCACAGGTTTTGCCATTCAAACAAGTGTTGTTGCTTTATTTCGATTAGAGAAATATAATATGGCAAGATCATATAAATATATTGTGATTGGAACAGGATTCCTCATTTTATCTGCACTATCACCATCTATTATGGAAGTTTATCCCTTATGGACATGGGTCCATATTATTACCGCAGGGTTATATGGTGTGTTTTTCTCACTAAGTGTTGCTCCGTTTATGATTTGGGTGTCACGTGAAAATCCACGATTACGTATTGTCATTAAAGTATGGACGATTGTCATTTGGGCAGGCTCTATTTCATGGATGTTACTGCTTGGTAATACAGGAATATTCGAACTTTGGTTCTTTCTCAGTGCAATTGTCTTCTTATTATACCTTAGTTTAACCTTATTCGAAGAACAAATTGTAAAATCAAGTGTTGAATTACTCAGAGATGAACAAAATTTGAACTTAGGTATTGAAAAAATCTTTATTGATTTGGAAAAAGCGAGAAAAGTGAGAGTTAAAAAAAGCAAAAAGAAACCTACTACATCAAAAAAATAACAAACTTTGAATAATCAAAGTTTGTTTTTTATTATTATAAGAAATTTTTTACAATCTCAAATACTTGATCTTTTTCTTTTTCTAAAATAATCATGTGACCTGAATGTTTAAAGTCGTGACGTTCTTTTTTAGATGATTTTGTATACTCCATTAACATTGCACTGCTTGTTTTATATCGATCCAAGTCTTTTTCTCCTTGGAAGACCAATAATGGGGCTGTAATTTTTTCTAAGTTTGCGGATTGTCCAATTTCCGTTACAAAACGAAAGTACGCGAGTCGATTTTCAGCATATCGCTCTAAAAATACAGAATCAGAACGTTGTGATTTCATAGATAGTATATCTTCTTGTAATGGGAATCCAATCAATGGAGCGTTAAACGTTACTAATCCAAGCACATCATAGTATTGAGCAACTTTTACTGCAAAAGATCCCCCCATAGAGATACCCATTACATAAAATCCATTGGTGTTTTCTTGTAATTCAACCAATCCAGAAACTAAATCATCATACCACTCTGATACATTTGTAGTTACCAAT
Source organism: Bacilli bacterium (assembly GCA_016936415.1). Taxonomy (GTDB): domain Bacteria; phylum Bacillota_I; class Bacilli_A; order Izemoplasmatales; family Izemoplasmataceae; genus JAFGXW01. The sequence continues at coordinate 14,091 of JAFGXW010000063.1, forward strand.
TCGTCTATGGTATACCCATGACCTCTGTATTTTGGGCAAGAGACTGTATACCCCAGTTTGTTTAAATAGATGCCTAGTTCTTTCATTTGTGATGGCGTTCCGCCAAGTCCATGACATAGTAAAACTCCAGTATGATTGGTGCCTTCTAAATAAAATGAAGTGTCTTTTGACATAAAAACCTCCTATGATTCAGATTTTTGATAGAACGCCTTGATTTCATCAACAAGAAGATCAATATCTTGTAATGAAATGTCATTATGAATGGCAATACGTAGTGAATTACCTTTGTATCCGCCGATTAGAATTCCTTTTGGTTTTAAATATTCACCAAGCGCAACAAAATTAATTTCGCTTGTAATGAAAACCATGTTGATGTCTAAATGATCAAAATCAACTTGTACGTACGGAAGTTCTTCCAGTTTATTGGCTAAATAACGAGCGTTTTTATGATCAACATCGAGTCTTTTCGTCATTTCACGAAGTGATATCAATCCTGCGGCACCTAAAATTCCAACTTGACGCATTCCTCCACCAAGCATTTTGCGTCCGCGTCTTGCTCTATTGATGAACTCTTTTGTTCCACAAAGAATACTACCTATAGGGCTTGCTAGCCCCTTTGATAAACAAAATGTAACACTATCCACATATTGACATATTTCACTCGCATCCACTTGTAAAGCGGTTGCTGCATTGAATAATCTTGCACCATCTAAATGAATCTTCAGATTGTGTTTTTGTGCCAATGTATACACATCTTTCATGTAATCTAAAGGTAACACTTTTCCATTCCCATGCGCATTTTCCAAACAAATTAAGGATGTGGTTGGATAATGGATATCTAAACCACGAATTCCTTGTTTGATCTCTTGTATTGGCATCATGCCATCTATTTCATCAATCAAATGATAACTAACACTACTAATCACTGCGGCTGCACCAACTTCGTAATTCTTAATATGAGACTTTTTACCCACAATTATTTCATCACCACGTTGTGTACTAGTAAAGATTCCTAATTGGTTACCCATTGTACCACTTGTTACAAATAATGCAGCTTCTTTTCCAGTCATTTTTGCAGCTAGAGTTTCTAATTCTATTATGGTTGGATCATCCTCATACACATCATCACCAACCACAGCGTTTGCCATTGCATTTCTCATTTCTTGTGTCGGTTTTGTTACTGTATCACTTCTAAAATCAATCATATGTCACCTCATAAGTTTATTGTTAATCTTATTATAGCATTATTTCTTGTAATACCATATTTCCAAATAAAAAAAGTCATATGACTTTTTTTATTTGGAAACCAATAATTTGTTGTTTGCAATTTTTTCTACAAAGATATCAACCAGTTTACTATCAAATTGTGTTCCTTTATTCTTAAGCAATTCTTGAATTGCAGCTTCTACGGTAAGAGGAGTACGATAAACTCTTGTTCCAATCATTGCATCCCATGCATCTGCAATGGCAATAATTTTTGCTTCGATAGGAATTTGATCGCCCTCAATGCCTCTTGGATATCCTAATCCATCAATTCTTTCATGATGACAAAGAATAATATTCGATAATTCTTTAAATTCAGGTACACTCATTAAAATTCTAACACCTATTTCAGGGTGTTTCTTAATTTCTCCGTATTCTGCTTCTGTTAGTTTTTTGGAAACAGTTAAAATTCTTTTACTAATAATAATTTTTCCAATATCATGAAGTAAACCAGCTGTTTCTATTTTATTTACGTCTTCAATGCTAAATCCAGCATGAAATGCTAGTTCTTTTGAATACATTGATACATTATAACTATGTGCTTCGGAATATTCATCTTTTTCATACAATGTAGCAATCACTGCATCAATTACTTTGCGGCTAGAGGAAGAACGATTGTATGTTTTACTCGCATACATTCTATCTTCAGCTAACTTTAGAATTGAATTGATAGAGGCAGCCATTGTATCTTTTGTAGCATAACCAATAGATAAACTAAGTCCCAATACATCTTTACCACGTTTATCAATAACCTGATTGATTCTTTTTACAATAATTTCAGCTTCTTCTGGAGAAGTTCTAGGCAAAGCAATTAAAAATTCATCTCCACCAAGCCTTCCTAATAATTCATCTACACGTAAAACAGACTTTAATAACATTGCAGTTTCAATAATTAATTCGTCACCCTTCGCGTGACCAAACGTATCATTGATTAATTTTAATCCATTGATATCTGCCATAATAAGGGTTAAAGGAAAGTTTCTTTGAGTGTTTAATCTTAATAATTCCTCTTCAATAAAACGTCTATTATAAATTCCTGTCATGCCATCATGATAACTCATAAACTGAAGATTATTTTCTAAATTTTTACGTGTATTGATACTTGTAATAAAGCCCTCTAAAGCTTCAATATTTCCGTTTGAGTCAAATAACGCAAATCCTTGTTCCCAAACCCATATTTCAGTTCCGTTTTTTTGTTTAATTTTATATTCACCAATATATTTACCCTTTTGATGTATACTTTTTTGCCAAGCTTCATGAACTTCTTTTCTAAATTCAGGTAAGATGATATCATTATAAGAAATTAATTTATTTCCAATACAATCTTTTATATCATATCCAGTCACTTCAACGAATCGTTCTGTAAGTAACTCCATTGTCCATTGTTCATCATTTTTACAGCGATATGCAAAACCTGGTAAATTACTTATTAAGCTTGAATTAATGCGATTACTTTCAGCAATCTCGTTGTTAAAGAAAATACTAATTTTCGAGAAAATGCCTGCAGAAATCATAAAATTGGCAATTGCCAAAAACAAAACACTAGAGGCATCATTATCAAACTCGAAAAAAGATAAATGATTTTCATTTGTAACGAATAAATTAATGATTCGAAATACATGAGTAAGTAAAATCACCAATAAGACGATAAACATAATTTCATCACGACTTGACATCTGTTTATATATTTTTTGTTCAGATCTTAAAATATCAATTAAAATAAGAATAGAGAAAGTACTATAAATAACAATTCTAGCGATAACTTCTGCGTCTATATATGTATAGTATAAAAATAGAGCAATAAAGAATAAGATAGAAACAATGTATAATCTGAGATGTACTTTGTGTTTATTAAATTTATGTATTGCAAAAGATAATGCATAAATTGCTAGAATTAAAAATATATTAGCCACAATTACACTAAAAAAACTGTTCACGATGTCTCGAAATAAAATGAGTGTAGTTCCAATAATTGAAAAAAAGTAAAAATAAGTAAAATTGAATATACTGCTGACTGTATTATGATATTTCTTATAAATCAGTAAAACCAATATAGCACTCGCAATCGATAGTAGTTCGAAGATAAATAACGCGGTCTGCATATTTAAGTCTATCATGATTTTCACCCTTTTTATTTTATTATATCATATTATTTTATTGAATATTTAGATAATTATTTTTTTAAGTTTATATTTGAATTAGTCAAGTGAACAATTCCCCTTTTAATGAACAAGCCCCTATCAAAAATAAAATGATAGGGGCTAATTGTTATATTCTAGACACAAAGTTAATATCGATCATCATAACTATATTTTTAGATACAGTATTGATGAATGCAGCGTTTTATGTAGAGAAATGATTCATGACTTTTCATCTATATGGAGCACTGAAAGGTTATGATAAGACGTTTGTGCTAACTTTAAGCAATAAAATGCTACTACGAAATACAAATGGTTCAGTTCATCACTAGTTTCGATATTATTATCTTTGAAGAGTGAGCTTTTTGAACATTATGATAAAGATGAACTATTCGTTTTCTTTTAAAAATGCATAAAATGCAAGTTCTTTTTCTTTGTCTTCTTTTTTTATCGTTCCAACAGGAGAACATAGGATGATGAACTCATCTTCGCCATCTAATTGAAATAAATTATCGCAAATAGCTTGTTCATACGCTCCAATTGCACAAGTACCTAAACCAATTGATTCACTTGCTAAATATAGGTTTTGTGAAACATATCCGATATCAACAAGGGCAATGCGGTGGGAATAAATTGAATATCTCCATTCACAGCGATACGGAATAATCGACCAAAAGAATATTACATTCGCATGAACACCCCATGATTGTCCAAGAAGTGCGTTGGTTAAAATCTCAGGCGTAACATTTTCTTGCAAATATTCAATTTGATGAGACAACGGCAAATAATGATAGATACCTGGCTTTAATGAGGTAATGTTATTGACAACTAAGTAAGTTTCAAACCCATGTCTTGCGCCACCACTCGGGACTGTACGAAGTGTAGCGTAATTATTTCCTCTTACGCTTTTAACACCTTGTGTAGTCCAAAGTAAATAAGACAATTCTAAGAGTGACATATCCATTTTGGAGTATACTCGATGACTTTCTCTCTTGTTAATTACTTTTAGAAAGTCATTTTCAATTGGTAATTGATTAAAATTATTCGGTAAATCAATGAAATTCGTTGTCATCGCAGATTTTGTAAGAGGAGGCTGAGTAAGTTTTAAATTTTGATCGGTATCCTCATCACCCATTTCATCTCTTTCAACAAATTTCATAAAATTTCGACCTTTTTTGATAAGTTCAAATAAATGATCGCTAGGCATTTTCATTACCTCCTATTTGTTTGTTAATTCTAAGAATAAATCAATTTCAGCAACGATAACATCTAAGCTACTATTCCAAAATTCTTTTGATGTTACGTCAATTCCCACTAATAGAGCAACATCTTCTACACTCATTTGTCCCGTTTTTCTCAATAATAGGTTAACTTGGTTCACAAATGCATCACCTTGTTTGATAAATTCAGCATAGATACCCTTTGCGAATAATAAACCAAATGCGTATGGGAAGTTATAAAAAGATAATCCTCCACGGTAATAGTGTGGCTTGTTCAACCATGCATAAGGCATTAAAAATTCAGGATTTAAACTTGTACCATATGCCTCTTTTTGAGCTTTTATCATCAATTCATTTAACATTCTTTCGTTTAACGGAGTGGATTTACGTTTATCAAATACTTCTGATTCAAAAATGAATCTTGATAAGATATCAACAATAACTTGTGTGGAACCAGTTAAAGATTGATCTAATAAGAAGATCTTTTCATCTCTTTCAGCATCTTTTAATGCTGCGTTTTTCACAATTGTTTCACAGAAAGTAGATGCTGTTTCAGCAACTGGCATTGTATATCTTGAATTGAGTAATCTTTCAGCAAAAATTTGATCTCCGTGATATGCATGTCCTAATTCATGTGCTAATGTGATTACATTACCAAATGAACCATTGAAATTCGTTAAAATTCGGCTTTCTTGAATGGCATGTAAATTCGAACAGAATGCACCACCGCGTTTCCCTGCTCTTGGTGTAAAGTCAATCCATTCTTCGTCATATGCACGACGAGCTAGATTTTCTAGTCCAGGACTAAATGTTTTAAAGTTTTTAAAAATGTAGTTCATTGCTTCATCAATTTCGAATGATTTTTTACTTTCACCAAGTGGTGCAAACACATCATAGTATGGTAAACCATTCGTATGACCAAGTAATTCTGCTTTTCGGTTTAAAAATTGATGAAAATGAGGTAAATAATCACGCATTGCACCCAATAAAGCATCTAATGTACTTTCATTCATTCGTGATTGGTATACAGCTTGTGCAAGTGGACTAGAGAACCCACGGAGTTCACATATTGTATTTACTTCTCCCTTGACACCATTCATCGCATATGCGATTGAAGGTGCAATCTTCGGATAACTTGCAAGTTCTGCAAAATAGGCATTTTTACGAATTTCAGGATTGGGATCACTAGATAAATTTCTGACTTCAGAAAGTGTAATGGTTTTTCCGTCATAATCCACTTTTAGATTAGATGTAAGCTCTCCTTGAAGTTGTCCCCATGCTGTTGATGAAGTACTTTGCATTTTTGCAATGATAATTTCTTCTTTATCACTGAGCAAATATTTTGATCCTTCCACAATACGATTCAAATAGTATTCCGTTTCTTTTAATATCGGATCTTGATTGATTAACTCTTGCAGATTTTCAATCGTTGGTACCCATTTTGAAAACAAAGTTGCTGTTTTTGTCGTTTTTGCACCAAGTTGCTGCATTTTATTTCCATATTTTCTAGCATCTTCATTCATAGTATCTACACTTAGTGTCAATTGGCAGAATGCCCCTGTTTTCATCATTTTTGTACTGAGTTCTTCTGACATAATGAAGAATTCTTTACATTTTTCTAATGCATTTTCTGTATTTTGAAAAGCAGTTGTCGCAAAAGTTGTCATTTTTTCAATTAATGCTTCAATTTCAATCAATGTTGATTGAAATTCTGGCGAATCAAACGATGTAAGTAAGTGATCTAAATTCCATTTTTTCATATTATACCCTCCATTTATAGTTTTATTTTAACACATAAACAAAAAAGATATGATAATCAATTTTATTTATAATGTCACAAAAAAAGTAGGCACTTAGCCTACTTTACAATGATTTTTCTTTTAAGACTTTTAAAATAATCTCTTCAATGGTACCAACCGGAATGATTTCAAGTTGATCTTTAACATCTTGAGGAATGTCTTCTAAATCTTTGGTGTTATCAAATGGAATCATAATGGTTTTTAATCCACTACGATGTGCCGCAATTGATTTTTCTTTTAACCCGCCAATTGGCAATACTCTTCCTCGAAGTGTAATTTCTCCTGTCATTCCAATAAAATGATCTACTTTACGGTCTGTTAAGGCAGAAATGATGGCAGTAGCCATTGTAACACCTGCACTAGGTCCGTCTTTTGGGACTGCACCTTCTGGAACATGGACATGAATATCATTTAAGTCGTAGAATTCAGGATCAATACCGTATTTATCACTATTTGATTTTACATAGGATAAGGCAGCTTGAGCTGATTCTTTCATAACGTCCCCAAGTTTCCCAGTTAACATCAATTTTCCAGAACCTTTGTAATAGGTTACTTCTACTGGCAGTGTATCACCACCAAATTGGGTATAAGCAAGTCCTGTAACTACACCAACTTGATCTTCGGTTTCGCTTTTTGTGTTTGAAAACATTGGCTTCCCAAGAAAATCAACGATATTCTTTTCATTAATTTCTATTTTTGCCACTTTGTCACCTAAAATCAACTTAATTGATTTACGAACAAGTGTACCAAACAATCGATCCAATTGTCTGACACCAGCTTCTCTTGTATAGGAACGTATTAATTCCATAATACCATCATCAGTTACACTGAATTTATTAGAATCTAAACCGTGCATTTCTACTTGTTTTTTAATCAAATGCTCCGTTGCAATATGATATTTTTCAATTTCTGTATAACTAGAGAGCTCAATGATTTCCATACGGTCACGAAGTGCTGGTGGAATATTTCCAAGATAGTTTGCTGTCGCAATAAACAACACTTGACTTAAATCATATTGTTCTTCTAAATAATGATCACTAAAATGAGCATTTTGCTCAGGATCTAACACTTCTAGTAAAGCAGCACTAGGATCTCCTTTGTAATCACTACCAAGTTTATCAACTTCATCTAGTAAAAATACAGGGTTAATGACTTTTGCTGTTTTCATTCCTTGTAAGATACGTCCAGGTAAAGCCCCTAAATAAGTACGACGATGTCCTCTAATCTCTGCTTCATCTTTTACACCACCTAGTGATTGTTTCACGAAGTTACGATCAAGAGCTTTGGCAATACTTTGTGCTAATGTTGTTTTCCCAACACCAGGAGGACCAACCAAACAAAGAATTGTTTGAGGATTTTTACCAGTTAAAATTTTAACAGCTAGATACTCAATGATTCTTTCTTTTACTTTTTCTAACCCAAAATGAGTAGAATCTAACGCTTTTTCGGCAATGTTGATGTCGGTTTGATCCACACTAACTTCTGTCCATGGTAAGTCAACCAATAGGTCTAAATAAGTACGGATAACCCCTGATTCTCCACTCGCAGCTGGAAGTGATTGATAACGCTGTAATTCATACATTGCTTTTTCTTCAATATGTTTTGGCATTTTTTTGGCCAATATTTTTTCTTTTAATTCTTCAATATCGCTTTCTTTACGGACTTTGTCACCAAGTTCTTCCTGAATGGCACGCATTTTTTCTCGTAAATAGTACTCTTTTTGATTTTCATCAATATTCTTTTTAACAGCCATATTTATATCATTTTCAATTTGGTTCATGTATTTTTCTTTTTCAATGTCTTCAAGTAAATAAGTTAATCTTTGATTCAGTGAAGCGGTTTGAATATATTTATACTTCAACGCTTCAGCTGTTTTTAGATTACTGGCAACGATATCACATAATTTATCACTTGAAACACCATTTTGAATAGCATCTAGACTACTTTTTGGGTTCTTAAGAACTTCTTTATTAAAGTCTAATACTTGTCTTACCAATAACTTTACCAATGCCATTTCTTGATTGATATCATTTTGCTCAGTTGGTTTTGTAACGAATCGAGATACAAAAAACGGATGTGTTTCTTCAATTTTAATAATCTCAGCACGCACAATTGGATCAAATTTTACTTTATAATTTCCATTTGGCAATTTTATTTTGATACCAATTTTTGCGACAACACCATATTCTAGTACATTACTAGGCGTAGGTTCGTCAATCATTGGATTATCTTGAATTAATAGTATAACATGGTTGTTAAAATTCTTTTCTGCTTCTAAGAGTGCATTTTTTGAGACTACACGTCCAACTTCAATGCGAAGATCTGTATGAGGAAAAGGCGCAATTCCGCGAATTGCGATGCTTGGTAAATATCCTTCAGTCAACACGTTTGCTTCGTACATATTATCACCTCTATTTAATCTTCTGATACATTAATTATACCTTATTTTTTTTGGTTTTGTCATATAAAGCAATAAAAAAAATGTATCGATGTAACGCTTTATTATTATACAGTAGTATGAAAAATAAATAAAGTAATATGTATAATAAAAATTACAAAGAAAAACCTCTAAAAGTTAGAGGTTTAAATGATACTATGATCTACTAAGATTTTTTTCATTGCAGCATGTGCTTCTTCTTCATGATCCCCAGTTACTTCAATTGTGAATTCGCCGTGTTGTGGGATTCCTAAACTCATCACTGCCATAATTGATTTCAACGTCAGTCTTTTTCCTTTATAAACAATATCGATGGTATCTGTGAATTTACCAGCTGTTTGTACCAATAATGATGCAGGTCTAGCATGAAGTCCAGCTTCATCTACTACTTTATATGATTTTTCTAACATGTTATTCTCCTTTTAGTGTTTGTTGTACAAGGTCTATTACTTCTTGGTTTGTACCAAGAGAAATGGCTTTGTTTGCTAACTCTTTCATATCATTATAACTAATTTTACTAAATAGTTCTCTTGTTTGCAAGATACTTGAAGCACTCATGCTAAATTCATCTAACCCAAGCCCAAGTAAAATTGGTGCTGCGATTTGATCTCCAGCCATTTCCCCACACATTCCAGTCCAAATTCCAGCGTCATGGGAAGCTTCAATAACCATTTTAATCAAACGCAATAGCGATGGATTATATGGTTGATATAAATAAGAAACTTTTTGATTCATTCGATCTGCAGCAAAACTATATTGAATTAAATCATTGGTTCCAATACTAAAGAAATCAACCTCTTTGGCAAATTGATCCGCTAAAATTGCCACTGCAGGTATTTCGACCATGATTCCCACCTTATATGTTGTGCTAAATGCTTTTTTCTCAGCGGTTAATTCTTTTTCACATTCTTTTAAGATTGCTTTTGCATCACGAAGCTCATCAAGTGTTGCAACCATTGGGAACATAATATGAAGATTTCCATGAACACTAGCACGTAATAAAGCACGTAACTGTGTTTTAAATAAAGGAACATTGGTTAAACACAAACGTAAAGCTCGATGTCCTAAGAATGGATTCATTTCATGGTCCATCTCTAAATATTTTAATTCCTTGTCGCCACCAATATCAAGTGTACGTATGACAACTTTGTGTTTTGGCATATCTTCTAATACCATTTTGTAAGCAATATATTGTTCATCTTCTGTTGGGAAGTTGTCGTTGTTCATATATAAGAATTCTGTACGATATAAACCAATACCTTCTGCACCATTATCTAGCACTTTTGCCATATCATCAGGACTACCAATGTTTGCAGCAAGTTCTACGATATGATGATCTAAGGTAATTGATTTTTCATTTTTAAATTTTTGGAACAAAGCTTTTTTTGCAAGAAACTTTTCATGTTTTTCTTGATATAAAGTAATTTCTGCATCTGTTGGATTTACAATTGCAATACCAGCAAGACCGTCTAAAATCATGACATCATCATTCTTGACAATATCTAAAACATTTTTGGTTCCTACAATAGCAGGTATTTCTAAACTGCGAGCCATAATTGCACTGTGGGATGTTCTTCCTCCTACATTGGTAATAAATCCTTTTACGAATTTTTTATTCAATTGTGCAGTATCAGAAGGTGTTAAGTCATCTGCCACAACAATAACTTCTTGATCAATTAGCGTTGGATCACTAATTGGAACATTAAGAATATGAGAAATTACTCTTCTAGCGACGTCTCTGACATCAGCTGCTCTTTCACGCATGTAATCATTATCCATTGATTCGAAAATTGTTGCAAAAGTCTCAGTTACAGTTTGAAATGCATAAGCAGCATTATGGTTTTCTCTTTCAATCATATCCTTTACTTGATCAGCGATTTCAGGGTCATTCACAATTTGAATATGTGCATCAAATATCATCGCATGCTCTTCATCCAAATTCACCAAAGTGATCTCGCGTATTTTACCAAGTTCTTGACTTGATACTTCCATTGCACTTTTCAATTTTTCTAACTCACTATTTGCATCAGTTACCAAATCATTTGTTACATGTAAAGCGATTGATTCCAGTTTATACACTTTCGCAATGCTAATTCCATCGCTTGCTGCAATACCTTTAATATTCATCTTTATCACCTCTATATGATTTATCTGCTTCAATAACTTTTCGGAGTGTCATGTCATCACAAATGAGCGTATTAATATGTCCACCTTTTAAAATTGCATAGATTGCCTTACATTTGGATAATCCACCTGCAATTAATACAATTTTGTTCTGCTTGATTTTTTCGGTTTTTATACCAATTACTCTTTCATTCATTTCATGATCTATAAAATTACCATCTTGATCAAAAAAATGTGCACAAATAAAACCAACTGCCCCTAAATCAAGCAATTCTTGACGTGCTTTGGGGTCGACATGCATGTCCCAAATTGTTTGTGGTAAGTTTGAATTTACAACACCCA
>JAFGXW010000064.1 GCA_016936415.1 Bacilli bacterium
CTACATTAAAAGAAATTTTAGTGATTGGCTTTCCAACTTTTTTAAGAAATTCATTGGGAGCACTTCTTGCTATTTTAATTTTTAAATTAATTGAGTTTTATGCAGTTGGTGATCCAGCAATATATATTTCAATATATGGGGTTATCAATCGGATAACTACGTTTATATTTATGCCTGGATTTGGAATTGTGCAAGGCCTTAGTCCTATTGTTGGATTTAACTTCGGGGCAAAACAATATAGACGAATTCGTGATGTAATCATTTTCTCTTCTAAAATTGTGGTTACTTATTTTGTATTAGGATTTGTATTTGTTCAGTTATTCGCGAGATATATATTCCAGACTTTTAGTAATGCCAATGATCCATTTTTTATTAATTATGGATCAGAGACATTTAAGATTATTTCTATTGGATTCATTTTAGTTGGGTTCCAGATCATTGTTGGTGCAGTTTATCAAGCCCTTGGTTATCCGATTCGTGCACTACTCATTTCCATTTCTAGACAATTCCTTGTTTTCATCCCTGTTGCATTTGTTTTATCGTACTTTATGGGATTAAAAGGTATTTGGTATACATTTGCTGTATCGGATATCTTGTCAGGACTTCTAGGATTAGGATTCTTGATATATGAAATTATCGTCTTAAATAAATTAATTCACAATGAAAAAAGTTCATCAAATTGATGAACTTTTGTTTTTAATATGCCTTGATAATTTTGTTAGCAAGCCCCAAATAATCTAATCCGATTTCTTCATCAGGTCCAAAAATTGATAAAGAATTTTTTGGTTGGCCAATTGGAATAGTTGCCAATACATTTGTGTGTAGTTTTTTAGCAACAATATCTCCTCCACCTGTTCCGAAAATACGAAGTTCTTCACCAGCATGGTTTAAATAACTCATGTTTTCTACAACACCTAATAATTCATGTTTTAGTTGTTCAGATGCAAATCCTGCTTTCACTGCAACATGAGAAGCACTAGCATGAGGAGTAGTTACTATAATCATTTTACATTGTGGTATCAAAGCTTGAATATCCATAGCAACATCTCCAGTTCCAGGAGGTAAGTCGACTAAAATATATTCAATTTCCGGACTCCAAACAACATCATAAAAGAAATGGTTTAACATTTTTCCTAACATAGGACCACGCCACATAAGTGGTTTGTCAGGTGCTAAGAAAAATTCAGTTGATATCAATTCAATACCATCTTTATTAAATGGTAATAATTTTTCATCATCAGTACCTTGTGGTAATGTAATCTTCATGTCAAGAATTGTTGGAATGCTACTTCCGTAGATGTCAGCATCAATAATTCCGACTTTTTTTCCCAATGTTTTTAATGCATATGCTAAGTTAGCAGCAACGGTAGATTTTCCAACTCCACCTTTTCCAGATGCAATTCCAACATATTTAACTTTTCGTTCTCGTGCTAAAATACTTTCACTTCGTTTTAGAAGTTCAAATTCAGCCTTAACACCTGTAAATCCCAAATCTAATTTGATTAATTTCGCCAATGCTCTAGTAACATATCGTTTATAATCGTCTTCCAGTTTTTCAAGTGCAATAATTAGATTAACAACATCTTTTTCTTCGTCGATATCTAGAAAACGCAATCCACCAGTTTCTGCAAACGTCTTTTCAGCAGATGGATCTAATAATTCTTCGACATGTTCCCTAACTTGTTCTTTTGTATACATTTTATCACCCAAAAACAATTATAGTCTTTTTTTATAATAAATCAATCAAAACGCAAATAAATAATGGGTAAGAATTCCGCCTTGAAAGTGTCTGTATCACTCATTATACTATAAATTTTAGATGCTTTTAATTCCAAATCAAGATAATCATGAATGTGCTCTTTCATTTTAGAAATGATAGGAATAGTTAATGTTTTTTTAACCAAACTTAAGTATGCTTTTCCAACATCATTAAACCCTAAGACTCGGATATAAGGTACTTCTAAGTCTGTTAATTTTGCTTTTTCAGTTTGGCAAAGAAGATGAATAATTGTTCTTTTTAATTTTGAATTGGTATATCTTTTTGAAATAATTTGTTTTATAAAATTCTCGATAGAATCAAAGTCATCACATTTCTTGATTCTATTTTCTAATCCTTCGTTCATCATAAAGATGTTCTCAAGATCAGAAATGGATGAACTCATAATTTGATATTTTAGTAATTGGCTAAAATCTTCAATATCAACGGGTTTTCTATCTTGCAGTAATTCATTTACAATAGAAGGAACAAAATTGCTATAGTCTTGATTACTCTTCATTAACGCTCTAATTGCAGTCGCACTTTGAATGTTTGTCCCAGATGTTAATGAGTCGTGGTAGTTTGTGCTTGAACGTTTGATTGTTTTTAATACAATATTTGATTTACATTTTTTGAGTGCACTTATGTATTGAATTCCTAAGATGTTATTTGGTTGGTGGTAAATTAAAGAACTCGATAATTCTTTTACGGCAAGATCACTGCTGGTTGGATAACTATTTCCTTCTTTTAGGTGCTTTTGCAGTAGAACATCATATTCTGGACTTGCAATCACTTTGCTAAGTTCAGTTAATTCTTCCATACTTCCAGATTCACTGCCAAAATATATTTCGTCAACTTGTAAATGAGTTAATAAAGAAACGGCACCGTAAGCAAAAATATCTGCGCTTTGAACAGAAAATACAAAAGGCAGTTCAATTACCAAATCGACATGACTCAAAAGTGCCATTTTTGTTCTCGTGAATTTATCTACTATCGCAGGCTCTCCACGTTGCGTAAAATTTCCTGACATTACTGCAATAAGACAATCACACTTAGAAATTCTTCTCGTTTCCATTATGTGATGAAGATGGCCATTATGTAACGGATTGTATTCTACAATTATACCTACAGTTTTCATATTATCACCAGGTCCATTATACCCTTTTATTTGACTTTTTGAAATATTAAAAGTATAATTTATCTCACTTGGAGGTGACCTTATGAAGTGGACAATGCAAGAATTAGTAAAACAATACCACATGAATAATGAAATCGATGAAATCATTGATTTTGGAGACGATTTTGAAGTCGCTGACTTAATCAGTTTATCTCCAGTTCATGTTGTTGGTGATTTTGAAGTATATGATAACAAGGAGTTTATTTTTTATCTGAATTTAAAATGTACAATGACATTACCTTGTGCACGCACCTTAGAAGAAGTCGAATATCCAATTGATCTTGATGTTGAAGAGGTGTTTTCGCTAGAACCAACTGAAGAGTCAAATTTAATTGATGGAATAACTATTGACTTATTACCAATAATATGGTCTAATATAATATTGGAAAAGCCAATGAGAGTTGTATCTAAAAAAGCAGAAGAAAATTTTGAGTTAGATAACACAGAATTTGAAAAAGAAGATACAAATGAAGCATTCGCTTTACTAAAAAATTACAAGAAATAGGAGATGGCAAAGTGGCTGTACCTCAAAGAAGAACTTCGAAAACAGTTAAACGTAAACGCCGTACTCACTTCAAACTAAATGTACCAGGAATGGTTGTTTGTCCAAATTGTGGAGAAATGAAATTGTCTCATAGAGTTTGTAAAGAGTGTGGAACTTACAACGGTAAAACTATCGTTGAACAAAAAGAAGTAGTAGCGGAATAATTCCCTACAAAAGAAGCGCTGTTAACAGCGTTTTTCTTTTACATTTTTTTGATTTTATGATATCATTACCATGCAAAGGGTGATAATATGTATCAACACATCTC
>JAFGXW010000065.1 GCA_016936415.1 Bacilli bacterium
GAATTCTTAGAAGAATTACTATCAAAAGGTAGAATTTATGGTTATCGATTCCGCCCAACTAGTAGGATATATGGAAAAAGCATTGATGAATATAAAGGAAATATTGTAGAAGGAAAAGCATTTCAAGTTATGATAGATAATAACTTGGATTTTGATATAGCATTGTATCCATATGAGTTGGTAACATATGGTGAAACGGGAAGTGTATTACAAAACTGGATGCAATATCATCTCGTGAAAAAATATTTAGAAAACATGAATGATCAACAAACACTAGTTTTAATGTCTGGACATCCACTGGGATTGTTCTCTTCTCCTACAAATGCACCAAGGGTAATGATCACCAATGGATTAATGATTGGTATGTTCAATGATATTGATAATTGGAATAGAGCTGCGGAACTTGGTGTTGCTAGTTATGGTCAAATGACTGCAGGTGGATGGATGTATATCGGTCCCCAAGGAATTGTTCATGGGACATATTCTACGTTGCTGAATGCTGGTAGAAGCAAACTAGGTATTCCTGAAAATCAAGATTTAAAAGGTACTTTGTTTGTTACCTCTGGGCTTGGTGGTATGAGTGGCGCACAAGGTAAGGCAATTGAAATCAGTGGTGGTGTTGGGATTATTGCTGAAGTTGACTTATCTAGAATTGAAACTAGATACAATCAAGGATGGGTTAGTTATATCGCAAAAACACCAAAAGAAGCGTTTGATAAAGCACAAGAATATATGATGAAAAAAGAGCCTTTGGCCATTGCTTTTTATGGCAATGTTGTTGAATTATTAGAATATGCGAATGACTACAATATTCCAATAGATTTATTGAGTGATCAAACAAGTTGTCATGCAGTTTATGAAGGTGGATATTGTCCTGTTGGATTATCTTTTGAAGAAAGAACAACACTTCTTCAAACTGATAAACTTGAGTTCATAAAAAGAGTGAACAAAGGATTAATAAGACACTATGAAGCAATTCAAAAAATCACGGCAAAAGGAACTTACTTTTTCGATTATGGAAATAGTTTCTTAAAAGCAATTTATGATGCTGGTGTTACCGAAATTTGTAAAAATAAAGAAAATGACTTGGATGGTTTTATTTGGCCAAGTTATGTAGAAGATATCATGGGACCAGTTTTATTCGATTTTGGGTATGGTCCATTCCGATGGGTTTGTTTGAGTGGTAGTGAAAAAGATCTTCATTTAACAGATCAAGCAGCAATGAATGCGATTGATAAAAATCGACGCTTTCAAGATCTAGATAACTATAATTGGATTAAAGATGCAGAAAAAAATAAACTTGTTGTTGGAACAAAAGCACGAATTTTGTACCAAGATGCATATGGAAGATTGAAAATAGCACTGAAGTTTAACGAAATGGTTAGAAACAAAGAAGTAGGTCCAATTATGCTTGGTAGAGACCATCATGATACTGGTGGAACAGATTCGCCATTTAGAGAGACTTCAAATATCAAAGATGGAAGTAACGTAATGGCTGAAATGGCTACGCATGTTGCCCTTGGAAATGCGTCAAGAGGTATGAGTCTGGTTGCCCTACATAACGGTGGAGGAGTAGGAATCTCAAAAGCGTTAAATGGTGGATATGGGCTTGTTCTTGATGGTTCATATGAAAAAGATGAGATCTTAAAGACGTCAATGTTGTTTGATGTTATGGGTGGAGTAGCAAGAAGATCTTGGGCGAGAAATGAAAATGCCCTATCAACAAGTGAAGAATACAATACATTGGATAATAATTCGTTTATTACCATCCCTTATTTGGCTGATGATGAATTATTACGAAAAACAGTACAAAAGATGTATAAAAAAGGCGGATATTAAAAATGAATAAAATTGTGCAATGCGTACCAAATTTTAGTGAAGGTAGAAACTTAGATAAAATTGAAACAATCGTTAGCGTTCTGAAAAATAAAGACGGGTTTAAATTAGTGAGTTATGAACCCGATGCTGATTATAATAGAACTGTAGTAACATTACTCGGGGATCCAGTTAAAATGATAGATGCAGTCGTTGAATTCACAGGAATTGTGTTAGAGTTAATTGATATGAATACGCAAACAGGTGAGCATCCTCGAATGGGTGCTGTTGATGTCATTCCTTTTATCCCCATTGAAAATGTGACCATGGAAGAATGTATTGAATATGGGAAAATAATTGGAAAGAAAATTAATGATGCGTATCAAATTCCAATCTTCCTTTACGCAGAGGCGGCTCAAAAAAGTGATCGTGTTTCATTGCCAAATATTCGCAAAGGTGAATTTGAAGGCATGAAAGACAAAATAAAGGAAGAGAATTGGGCTCCTGATTTTGGAGTGGCTGAAATTCATCCAACATTTGGAGTGATTGGAGTTGGAGCAAGAATTCCACTCATTGCATATAATATTGATTTGAAAACAGATGATATAAAAGTTGCGTCTAATATTGCAAAAGCCATTCGCAATTCTAGTGGTGGATTTTCTCATGTACAAGCGGGTCCAGCTTTGCTAGAGCAAAGAGGACACGTACAAGTTACAATGAATATATTAGATTATAAAAAGAATCCAATTTATCGCATATTTGAAACGGTAAAAATGGAGTCTGCAAGATATCATGTCGAAGTAATGAGTGCTGAGCTTGTTGGTTTATTACCAAAAGCTGCTTTGTTAAATTCTCTAAGATACTATTTTGCAGTTCATAATCTGAAATTTGATAAAGAGATGTCATTGGATGATATTACTAAATATGCCATTCAATATTTACAATTTAGAGATTTTGATAGATTTAAAATCATTGAATCTTACATTTAATTAGGAGGTGTTTTTATGCATGCAGATGTAGTTGTTTACAATATTGGAACGCTATTAACTCCAAACCAAGTTCCACCATTAAAAGGATTTCAAATGAGTAAGTTATTGGAAATTAAGAATGCTTATTTGGCAGTTAAAAATGGAAAAATCCTAGCTTTTGGTAGTGGAGACTATTCAAACTATGTAGCAAAAAGAACGCATTTGTATAATGCAAAAGGACGCATTCTAATTCCGGGTTTAATTGATTCTCATACCCATTTGATTCATGCAGGATCTAGAGAAAATGAATTTTCTCAAAAAATCAAAGGTGTTCCATACCTTGAAATTTTAAAACAAGGTGGAGGGATATTAAGTACTGTCAATGCGACAAGGGCCGCATCATATTTAGATCTTTTTACAAAAGCCATGAAATCAATCGAAGAAATGCTTTTATTTGGTGTAACAACTGTAGAAGCAAAAAGTGGGTATGGACTGAATTTAGAAACAGAAATAAAACAATTAGAAGTCGCAAAAGAGTTGAACAACAATCAACCAGTTGATATTGTTTCAACATATTTGGGAGCACATGCAACTCCTCTTGAATTTAAAGGGAACAAAAAAGGATATATCAATGAACTGAAACACGATATGAAAATCATAAAAGAAAAAGAGTTGGCAAAATTTGTTGATGTATTTTGTGAGGATAGTGTATTTAATTTAGATGAATCAAGAGAGATTTTAATTGCTGCCAAAAATGAGGGATTTGATTTAAAAATTCATGCTGATGAAATTGTTTCTTTGGGTGGTGGTGGACTTGCTGTTGAGCTTGAAGCAAAAAGTGCTGATCATCTTATGGCGGCAAGTGAAGAAGATATTTCTAGATTAGCAAATTCAAATGTTGTCGCAAATTTACTTCCTAGCACATCATTCTATTTGAATAAAGATTACGCAAAAGCAAGAAGAATGATTGATGCTGGATGTGCAATTAGTATATCAAGTGATTATAATCCAGGAAGTAGCCCAAGTGAAAATTTACAATTTTCCATGCAGCTTGCAGCGAATAAACTGAGAATGACACCAAATGAAATTTTGAATGCTGTAACGATTAACGCAGCATATAATCTTGGTATAGATCAAAACACAGGCTCTATAGAAGTGGGAAAACAAGCTGATTTTGTCATTATGGATAGTACAAATTTAGATTACATATTTTATCATTTTGGTATTAATCATACAAATGATGTATTTAAAGATGGAATTTTAGTGGTAAAAGATAAGACGTTATATTAAGGAGATTACTATGAAATTAATTGATTTATCAGTAACAGAGTTTAAGAATATGGTCGCTTCAAATTCTCCTGCACCTGGTGGTGGAAGCGTGAGTGCACTTGCGAGCACGCTAGGAACATCTCTCCTCACAATGGTTGGAGGTTTGACTATCTCAAAGAAGAAATTTCGAAGTTTAGATGAGAATATACAAAATAAATTTTCTCATTTGCAAAGTGAATTTAACACAATTTTAGAAGAACTGATGTTGTTGATTGATAAAGATACAGAAGCATTTAATTTAATCATGAACGCATATCAATTACCTAAAATATCAGATGACGAAAAAGGCTATAGAAATCAAAAAATCCAAGAAGGAACAATCGAAGCAATTAAAGTTCCTTTTCGAGTAGTAGAATTATCATATCAAGTGTTAGAGAATGTTGATTATATTATTGAATATGGAAATAAAAATACTTTGTCAGACATTGGAGTTAGTGTTTTAATGTTATATGCTGGACTGGAAGGCGCAATACTAAACGTTAAAATCAACTTGTCTGGAATCGAAGATATGAATCAAAAAGAGTACTATTCAAGTAAAGTAGATGAGTATTTATCTCAGGCAAAAAAATTAAGGGATAAATTAACATTGGATATTCATCATTTACTTTGAGCCATCATTTAAAGTCAAATATCTATTTGACTTTTTAATTTTTGTTTTTGTGATAAAATAAGTATAAGAGGTGGTTTTATGAATAATTTTAGTTCAATTATCGAGAATACGGATTTCGCAGGAATTATGTTGGTACTCGATCGTAATTTCAATATTGAAAGAGCGAATGAAAACTTCTTGAATTTACTAGATTATAAAGAAATTGATGTTTTTGGGAAACAGTTGTCTGATTTAATTGTTCCTGATGAAAAATCAATCTTTTTTGATATGGTATATTCGCAAGATATTTCCAATAATGTGACGTTAAAGTTTTATCATAAATCTGGAGCTTTTCGCTTTTTTTCGATTACACTTCTTGATTTTAATGAAAGAAAAATTGTGTTTGGTAGATCTATTAAAAAAGAATTCTTGAACAAAAAATACGAATATTATAATGAAATCCAATCTGATATTGGGAAAATGTTTCATATGATTGACGTGGAAAATATTCGTGATTTTATTTCATTTGAAGGAAATCCGGTTTCGATTATTTTGGATTTATTGCCGATTGAGTTTTGGATTAAAGATCGATATGGCAAATATATTTTTGGTAACAGAAGATTCACAGATTCAACCGATTTGAAAATGGAAAATATTTATCTAAAAGACGATTTTCAAATATTTAGTGAAGAGACTGCGAAAAACTTTGTTGTTTCAGATCATTTAGCCATTGATTCGGGTAAGAGACTATCATACGTTTTTGAAACAGACGGAGTAGAATTAAATGGTTGGGCAGAAGTGACAAAGATTCCTGTATATAATAAACAAGGTAAATATATAGGAATATTAGGGTTTAGTACCAACATCACACAACAAAAAGTAATGGAAATGAACTATAAACAAGAACAGGATAGGATGAGATACTTGCTTGATAATGTATCTGGTTTTGTCTTTGAAATTGATTCTAAAGGGGAATTATTATTTATTTCTGGAGATTTGGCAAAAAGAATTGGATTCAGTATTGAAAGGGCCACTGATAAAAATATGTTTAGTGTTCATAGTGGAATGCCAGAAATTAGAGAAAAAATCCAATTAGCACAGAATGGAAATAGAGTTGAAATGAAAACCAAATTTGGGGACGTAGATGTTTTAATTACAATGATACCAGTCAAAAAAGAAGATGGAACAATAGCGATCATTGGTAATGGAACGGAAGTACTTCATCATGAGTGATACAATGCGAAATCTTGATACTTACATTGATTTCTATACACAAATAGATCCTCATTTCTTTATGATATTAAATGAATCTTATGAAGCGATATATGTTAATGATCAAGCCATATTGTCAAATGTGAATATCAAAGATGTTGTGATGAAGCTACAAAAAGGAATTTGTAATTTCCCAATTGGTAATGAAAGTAATATTGTTACAAAAAAGATTATCATAGATGAGGCAACTTATTATTTTTTGAGCCATGATATGCAAGTGGAATCATTTTTATTTGAAGAATTAGAGAATAAAAATGTTGTAGAAATATTGAATGGAATACCAGAAGGTATTTCAATTATGAAAAATAAAAAAGTAATTTTTAGAAATACAACGTTACGAAATTTACTCGCCATAAAAGATGGTGTATTTGGTGCAACTAATTTTTCTAAATATCTTGATAGTGCTTCATTTGAAACATTGAATAATGCACTAGAAGATTCAATGGAGAAAAATTTAGTTTTAAGTCTGATTAACGAAGATGGGTTAACTAAGTGGGTTAAAGCAGAGATTAATATCATAAAACAAAAAGAAGATATATATCACATTGTTTCAGTCACCAACATTACAAATGAAATTGAAGATAACCAAAATCTTAATGCCGAAAAAGAATATCTAAAGCAAACCTTAAAGTCCATTCAAGAAGGAGTTATTATTTGTAATAACTCAAATCAAATCACTCTTTTTAACAGCATTGCTTCAAAAATTTCAGGTTATTCTGAAAGTGAAGTTCTTGGCATGCCTGTAGATAAGGTCCTCAAAATCGTAAGTGTTGAAAACATTCTGGTAGACTATTTAACGAATGATGCTTATAAAAGTGATAATGTTTTAATCGTTTCAAAAGACGATTTGTTTCGACATGTAAGTATGAATGTTTCAAATATACTAGATGAAAATGATAAGATTTCAGGTAAAGTTATTGTTTTGATTGACATGTCCGAAATTAAAAAAAGAGAAAACGAGATTATTTATTTAAGTTATCACGATATTTTGACAGGGTTATATAATCGAACCTTCTTAGAAATTGAGTTAAAAAGATTAGATACGAAACGTCAGATGCCTTTTTCTATTATTATGGGTGATGTGAATGGACTTAAAATGACAAATGATGTTTTTGGACACGAAGCTGGAGATGTTTTGTTGAAGAAAGTAGCGGAAATATTAAAAAAATCTTGTCGTCAAGAAGACATCATTGGACGTTGGGGGGGAGATGAGTTTATTATTCTCTTGCCAAACACCTCTGATGAAGAAGCGTTTGTTGTAATGAAACGAATTATTAGAGACTTTGATGGATTGAATATTAAAGATTCGGTTAGCGGGTTAATTCCAAGTGTTTCACTAGGATATGGGGTTAAAACCTCAATGGAAAATAACATTTATGAAACACTTCGAATCGCAGAAAGTAATATGTACAAACGAAAAATGCTAAGTGCCGAAAGTATTTATAGTTCCATTATTACTTCGATGAAAACTGCACTCTTTGAGAAAAGTAATGAAACCGAAGATCATACCAATCGACTCTTCACATTGTGTTATAAAATTGGTACAAGATATAATTTAAGTAGTGATGAGTTTAATGATTTAGAGCTATTATGTATGCTTCATGATATTGGTAAAATCGGGATATCTGATTCTATTTTAAAGAAACCTGGTGCGCTTTCTGAAGAAGAATGGATTGAAATGAAGACACATTCTGATATTGGATTTAGGATTGCTCAAGCTACTCCTGAGTTGAAAAAAGTAGCGAATTATATTTTATATCATCATGAGCGTTTTGATGGCAAAGGATACCCAATTGGGTTAAAGGCATATGAAATTCCTTTGATTGATCGAATTTTAAGTGTTGTTGATGCATTTGATGCGATGACGAATGATCGTACATATCGCAAAGCACTTACCGTTGATCAAGCAATTGAAGAAATAAAAATGAACAGTGGAACACAGTTTGACCCAGAAGTAACAAAAATATTTTTAGATTTAGTCAAATAAAAAGCCAATTCACTTGGCTTTTTTTGATAATTCATCTGTTATAATATCTTCAACAAAAGGCTGGCATAATCCACAACCACTAGCTGCTTCTGTAGCTTGTTTTACGGCAATGAATTTTTTATTGCCGTCTCTAACGGCTTTTCTAATTTTACGTTCGGATACTTGTTTGCAAACACAAATAACACCATCTTTTATCGCTTGTTCTTGTTTGATTTCAATATACGAAGTTCTTTTATCCATATTTATCACCTTTTCTATATATCTTATTGTATAATATAATTACGAAATATAAACAAAATTCACAATTTTTTTAAGGATGGATACTATGAATAAAAATGCATACGTCACTTTCATTATACGGAATGACTCATATTTACCGGGTGCGTTGGTTTTTGCGTACGCACTCAGATTGCAAAAAACAAAAGCGGATTTGGTTTGTATTGTTTCTGAGAATATTTCATCTCAAGCAATCACAAATTTGAAAGTTTTTTATGATGAAGTATTTGTCATTGATGAACTTTACGTCCCACATGAAAGAAGACATGAACGTCAAGATCGTCCTTTCTTGTTTTCAAGATTCAATGCTTTTCGATTGGGTAAAGACGGAGACCTTGGGAAATCATATGATAATATTATCATTGCCGATTGTGATTTGTTACCACTATATGATTATGATTCACTGTTTGATTTATCAGCACCTGCTGGAATTATTAATGAGAAAAAGGAATACTGTTTAGAGTATGATGACTTGGGGAGATATATTATCCCTGATTCCGTTTCAAAAGACTGTACTTGGGTTTGGCATAAAACCTACGCTGATGTTCCACATGGAACATTGATTCCAAAAGAAATTACGGATAGAATAAAAACGGATAAACAAAACATGGGTGTCAATGCGAGTTTGTATTTATTTCATCCATCGATGCAAACATATAATTCTATACTTGATGATTTAGAGGATAAGGCAATCCAGTCTGAAATTAGCACATATAATTGGCCAGAAATGCAGTACATAACTTTGAAAATGAGCGGAAAATGGACGAACATCGATTTACGTTTTTCATCCTTTAATGGATATCCAAATGTCGAATGTTTGAAAGGCATTCATTTTGCAGGGCTAAAACCTTGGAATATGAAAAATAAAAGTGTCAAATCATTTGGAAAGTTTGATGATTATAAATTATGGTTTTATACGTATAGTAAGATGTGTGAACGAAACACTTCATTGTTAGAAAATAAGAAATTGAATTCTTTATATAAAATAATTAAAGAATTACAGATGGATCAAAAGTATATTTTTACAAAAACAGATTTTAATCATTTAGCTCATTTTTTCAAATGAGCTTTTTGTTTTGCGATTCCGGCAAAACAATTACCTTGACAGATAGAGTAATTTTTGTTAAATTATTATGTGTGATAGAGTAGTTGAAAGGTTGTGCATAATATGAAAAAAACGTCACTTGGAGAACTGATAGCTAATGCAATCTCTCATGGTATTGGGGTAATTCTTGCTTTAGTTGGATTGATTCTACTACTATTAAAATCTGATACAACAATTGAAATATTATCAAGTTTGGCATTTGGACTGTCTATGATTGTGTTATATCTATCTAGTACACTCTTTCATTCTTTTCCTGAGAAAATGAAACGAGTATACACGGTATTTCAAAGGCTAGATCATTCTAGTATCTTTATTTTAATATCTGGTACTTACACACCATTTTTGGTTTTACTGGCAGGAACAACCAAAGCATATATTTTGTTAGGCGTTTTATGGAGTATGACTGTTTTGGGAATTGTTATGAAAGCAATCTGGATTTCAAAATTTAAATATGTGCATTTGGCAATCTATCTCTTTATGGGATGGAGTATAATGTTTATAATTAATGAAGTAGATTTAGGGCAAAGTAATATATTTTTGTTTTTATTACTTGGTGGGATTAGTTACACCTTAGGTGTTGCGTTTTATGTTTCAAAATTCAAGTACAATCATTTTGTATGGCATCTATTTGTTTTAGGTGGAACGATTTTTCACTTCATTGCTGTGTATGGATATTTATTATAAGGAGGAATACTATGGAAAAATATGCTTTGGTAGTAGACAGTACTGTTTATTTATCTAATCATGAAATCAGTGAGTTTGGCGTAAAACAAGTAAGTTTAAATATTATTGATAAAGACAACACATTTAAAGAATTAGAAGTTACCAATGAATTTGTATATGAGAAGTTAGATGGGGGACACCGTTTGACAACAAGTCAACCTGCTCCTGGTGAATTCTTAGAGACGTATGAGAAGTTAATTGGTGAAGGTTTTGAAAAGATTTTTGTTGTTTGTTTAAGTGAACACTTAAGTGGGACTTATCAATCAGCTACTTTGGCTAGAAACATGTTAGAAGATCCGTCTATTGTTTATGTATTTGACTCTAACATGGCAGCTTTTGGGAATGAAATGCTTGCACTTGAAATTATATCAATGGTGAAAAACAATGCAACTTATGATATGATCGTTACTAGAATTAATCAATTGTTAGAAACGACCAATCTTATTTTTACAGTTGAAAATCTTGTTAGTTTGTTTCGCTCTGGTAGACTTTCGAAGGCAAAGGCAGCAATTGGGACTGTCATGAGAATAAAGCCATTGATTCAAATGGTTGGTGGGAAATTGGATTTATTCAAATCGGCGAGAACTCATAAAAAGGTAATTTCCGACATTATTGATAGAATCAAAGAAACCACAGAGGGCTTTCAAACGATTCATGTCAGAATTTTAAGTAAAAATTCTATTGAACAAGCAAAATTATTAGAAGAAGAGATTAAAAATGTCTTTAAAAATGTTATAATATCATTTAACGAGTATCTTGGTCCTGTCTTTAGTATTCATTTGGGAAAAAAAGGTTACGGTGTTTCTTGGTGCTCTGAATAAAAGGGAGTGGTTTTATGAAAAAATTTGCAGTCGTTATTGATAGTACGGTTTACCTTTCAAAACAAGAAATTGAGGATTTCGAACTTAGTGTCGTATCCCTTAATGTGGTTGAATCAACCACATCATATCGAGAGGTTGAAATTGATAATGAATTTGTCTTTGCAAAACAAGCTCAAGGGAAAAGTTTAACCACAAGTCAGCCTTCTCCAGGGGAGTTTTTAGAGACCTTTGAAGCGTTAATCAACAAAGGGTATGAAAAGGTATTTTGTGTTTTGTTATCAAAGCAGCTAAGTGGTACATTTCAATCAGCTAACTTGGCAAAGAAAATGCTTGATGATCCAGAAAAAGTGTATGTTTTTGATACAAATCAAGCAGCATATGGTAATGAAATGTTAACACTGGAATTGGTTGATATGATTCATCAAAATAAAAATGCTGACTATATTATCGAACGTATGAATAGAATCATCAAAAATAGTCGACTAATGTTTACTGTTGAGAATTTATTTTCGCTCAGTAAAGGGGGTAGACTTTCTACGACTCAAGCAGCAATTGGAACAATTCTTCGCATTAAACCAATCATTAAAATAATTGATGGAAAATTAGAACTGGTTAAGAAAGAACGAACCAGAAATAATGTTCATAAATACTTTGTTCAAAATATTTTAGAAGACACTAAAGGATTTGAACATATTACCTTCAGAATTACAAACACGTATTCACAAGATAGTGCTATGGAATTATTAGAAGTGATTAAAGAAGCTTTTCCAAAATCAAAAATTGTTTTTACAAATTATTTGGGACCAGTATTTAGTATTCATGTTGGTAACAAAGGTTATGGAATTAGTTGGTTTGCTGAATAAAAAAACCACTTTCACGCGAAAGTGGTTTTACTTTAATATTTTTGTTCCATATAGTATTTTACCGATGATTGGTGTTTTCACTTTTATCACATGGTAAGGACACATTTCTTGACAACAATAACATCTAATACATTTGTTGTAGTCGTAAATTGGTGGATTTGATTTGTCATTATTTTTGAAGGAAAGAGCTTTATCAGGAAGAGGACAGACTTCAACGCAAATACCACACTTCTTACAGATGTCTTTTTCAATATATGGTCGACGTACCACATGTTTTCGAATGAAAGAGAGAGAACTGCTATCTTCTTCTTTTAAAGGATTGCGTTCAATTTTAAAATTCTTATTTACAAAGTTATGATAATCTTCTCCAATGATTTCAATATTATCATGTGATCCTAACCCAAATTTTTGTCCATATGTAATGGTTGGTATGATTGCATGATTTATATCAATTAGTTTGCAAAAAACAGTATCAAGGGCAACAGGGTCTGTTGAAATCAATAATACATTCATTTTGACTGGATCACCGTTTCTTGGACCATTACCTTCCATCGCAACAATTCCATCCATAATATGTAAATCAACTTTTAAGTAATTATTTAAGTCAATTATCATTTCTGCAAATCTAAATGCGTTGGTGTAAACTGAATGCATCGTACCTTTATTAAAACCAATGACACAACCAAATGGATTTTTGATTGCACCTGTAATTCTTTGTAGAGCATGTGCTTTCATTTTAGGAAGGTTAATGATTGCATCAGTCTCAAGAACGCCATCTGCTATATCAAATTGCTTGCAAATTTGTCCATCGGGGAAACTTATCTTCTTACCATGCACAAAATCTGCTTGTTCAATTCCATATTTATTCGCAACTTCGACCAGTCCCGCTTTTGAAGCAACTTTCTCAGGATTCCCAAATCCAGGAGAATCTCCAAATTTTACTTGATAACCATTTTCTTTCATGATTTTAATGATGGCTTCAAATACCACTGGATGTGTTGTTACAGCTGCCTCAGGATCAGCAGAAATTAACAAGTTTGGTTTCAATAATACTTTCTTTGAAGTGGGAATAATGGATTGTATTCCACCAAGTTGCTCAAGTCCCCACTTTAATTTGTCATATATGAAATCCAAATTATATTCTTTACATTCGATTAATACTACTTTACTCATAATTTTCACCACCTGGTAATATTATAACAAAGATTTCTTATTCCATGAATACAAATATGATAGAATAATAATAGGTGATAAAATGAATAATTTATTTCAGATAATTGATGAGCTAGTTCATTCTAAGGAAAGAGTCATTATTGCAATAGATGGACCTTGTGCATCGGGGAAATCCACATTAGGAAAAATATTAGAGGAACGCTATTCTGCATTGCTTTTTCATACCGATGATTATTTTTTACATCCAAGTAGAAAAACAAAGGAGCGTCTGAATGAAAGTGGAGGGAATGTTGATTATGAGAGACTTTATTCAGAAATATTTTCTCATATCAATCAAGAATTAATTCCTTCTAACCATTTTAACTGTTCAACAAATTTGCTTGAATATAGATTGCCTGTCCCAAATAAAAAAGTAGTTATTGTAGAAGGGACCTATTCCATGCATCAAACATTATTCAAACATTATACGTATCGAATATTTTTGGAAATTGATTCTAAGAGTCAAATAGAGCGAATCCGAAAACGAAATGGTGAAAAAATGTTGGATAAATTTATCAAAGAGTGGATTCCTTTGGAAAATTTTTATTTTAAAAGTGAAGATTTAAAAGAACGAGCTGACTATATTTTAAAACTTGATATTTAACACTCTATTTTCTATAATGATTATGGTATAATAAGAACGCGATACTTTCAAAATTGAGGTGATTTTCATGATATACTTTGACTTTGTGAATCCATATTTTATCTATTTCTTTTTTCTGTTTCTTGCAATATTCACTGTTTACGCAATGTTTGCATACCAAAACTTTTTTAAGAAACATGAGAAGATCATCATATTTATCGTAACAGTATTACTAATATGGTCACAAGGTATGAGATACTTGGGTGTTGCCATCAAAGATGGATTTGATATCACAGAGAATTTACCTTTTTACATTTGCCGTTTTAGTGGATTTGTACTGATGATTTATGCACTTACAGGTAGTAAGAAGTTGGAATCATTTTTATTTTATTGGGGAGCCACTGGCTTGGCAGGAATTTTATATCCCAATGGAGAAATTAGTAATATTGCAAATTTAACAGAGACATTTTATATTGATCATTTTTTATTGACGATTACCCCGTTTTATTTGGTAGTATATCGTGGATATAAACCTTCTTTTAAAGATGTTGTATATATTACTGTTTTCATGGCACTATTATTGTTGATGTTTATTCCTGTAAACATGATATTAGACGCAGATTATTTTTATCTTACAAGGCAAAGTATTGTAGGGGAAATACTGCCTGGTCTACCGGTTGTTGTATTTATATTAATACATTGTGTAACTGCATTTATATTTTTTAGTACGTACTATTTATTATTTAGAAGTAAAAATTATAATTTAGTCAAGGTGATAAAATGAGAATAGGTTTATTTACAGATGCATATTATCCGATTATTAGTGGAGTTTCAATTTCGGTAGATGCTTTATCTAAAGAATTAACGAAATTAGGCCATGAGGTTTTCATCATTACAAATGACCACGATCATGCTAATATTGATGACCACGTCATCCGTTTTGAAGGTAAAAGACTACCAATGAAGGGCTTGCATGAATATAGGATAGGGAAAGTAACCAATAAAAAAGTAAATGATATCGGGAATTTACAGCTGGATTTGGTTCATTGTCATACAGAGTTTACAATGGGTAGATTGGGTCGAAGAGCCGCAAAGAAATTTCATATCCCTGTTGTTCATACTTATCATACTATGTATGAGGATTACGTTCATTTTGTTACAAAAATGTTTGCTCTACCACTGCGTTTTTTAGCGAAGAAATATTCTAAATGGTTTGCAAATTCTGCGGATGAAGTCATTTTTCCGACAATAAAAGTGAAAAACACATTCGATCGATATGGATTTGATAAATCTTCTCATATCATTCCAACTGGAATCTATCTAGAAAAGTTTCGAAGAATCAATTATAAGAATAATGACTTGCTGGTATTAAGTCAAAAATTGGGCATTGAACAAGATGATTTTGTCTTATTATATCTTGGTAGAATGTCACGTGAAAAAAGCATTGATAGTCTTATTTGTAAATTTGCAAAAATATCAGAAAAAAATAAAAAAGTGAAACTTCTACTGGTAGGTGGAGGTCCAGATCAAGAGTATTTCGAAGAAAAAGTGAATGAACTTGGAATGAACGATAGTGTTATTTTTACTGGAATGGTTTTTCCAACTGAAGTAGGTTCATATTATCAAATCGCAGATTTATTCGTTAATTTTAGTGTTACTGAAACACAAGGACTTACTTACATTGAAGCACTGGCTTCGGGATTACCATTACTAGTAAAATATGATGATAATTTAGAAGGTGTTATTGAAAATGGTGGTAACGGATTTTCTTTTAAAGATGAAGCGAATTTTGTTACACTATTTAATAAAATTTACTCCAACAAAGTATTGTTCAATGAAATAACGAATAATGCGAGCAGAGGAATTGAAAAATTTAGCGCTGAAAGCTATGCAATCAACGTTTTGAAAATATATAATCAATTGCTACAAGATAGTAAATAGTAAAAAAGGAGAGGTTCTAATGATGAAATTAGAATTCTCCTTTTTAATTTGTTATTCGTCTTTTTTAAAGTAATCCAACTGTAGAACAAGTAGATTATATTTATAATCAATGATGATTTGATTATTCAACATGA
>JAFGXW010000066.1 GCA_016936415.1 Bacilli bacterium
ATTCGTGATTATGTTTGTGTTAAGTTTAATGAAAATGGAACGATTACGTATCGTTTAAAAGATGAAGAAGATGAAATTATCGTTATTTTTAAAAACTCAACAATTACTGAGAATTTTGTGTTTGATTCAAAATACACATTGATTTTTGATGGACAAAAACGTTCAAGAAGAATCATCAATAAAATAGAAGTTGATGATATCACGACATACATTCTTAAAAGAAAATAGGTGATGAATATGGAAGAAACTGCTTTCTATGCTAAAGTAGATTCCATAAATGAAACAACATATGAAACAAATACACTAAGTGTATATACCAAAGATAAAGAACGTATTACGCTTCGTATTGATGAAAATGCAAAAGTGAATTTAAATGCTGTTTATTATTTCGAAGTAGAACCAATTGAATTTAAAGAAAAATCACAACTTCTTGTTGTGAATTTCGAATCAATTGAAAAGAAAAAACTTTCCTTATCAGAGCGACAAGATTTGATGACTAGTTTTTATGAATATGCACCAGTAGGTGCTGAAGAAACAAAAGTTGTGATTGAAGCATATTTAAATAGAATAGAGAACGAAATTGTTAAAAACATTGTCTTTGATCTATACGAAACACATAAAGCTGAATTTTATCTTTATCCAGCTGCGACCAAATTTCACCATGCATATATTGGAGGATTAAGTTATCATACAGCTACAATGTTAAAACTTACGGATGGATTTAAAGTAGTGTATCCGTTCTTGAAGGAAGATTTGCTGATAGCTGGCGTCTTCCTACATGATATTTGCAAGGTGCAGGAATTGTCAAATTACGCTGGCGCTGAGTATACCAAAGAGGGTAAAATGCTTGGGCATATTACCATGAGTGTAAAAGCGATTGAACTTTCAGCAAGCAAATTAGGGTATATTGGGGAAGAAGAAGTGTTATTGTTAGAACACATGGTCCTTAGCCATCACTATTATCCAAACTTTGGATCACCCAAAAAACCTAATATTCCAGAAGCTTTGATTCTTCATTTTATTGATAATATTGATTCAAAAATGACAGTATTAGAAGAAGCATTGCAAGAAATTGAACCAGGTGAATTTACACAACCCCTAATGGTGTTAGATCGAGAAAAATATTATAAATCAAAAATGTAACAAAAAGTCCTAATTTTGAAATTAGGACTTTTTTAATATGTATTATTCAGCAGGGACAACAAATTCTTCTGGGAAGTTTACTGCATATAATACTGCGAGAATATCTTCTAAGTTAGAAACTTGTTGGGTTGAAGCAGGACCATATACAGGGCTGTTAGCTAACATATAATTCGTAACAGCAATCGATGTTCCTGTTTGTGTAAAGTATGCATCGTAAATTGTTGATACATAAGCATCTACTGCTTTGTACACTGAATCAGGTAAAATTACATCCGTTTGAACTTCTTTGGTAGCAGCAAATTTAATTGCCATATATAAGTTCACTTGTTCTGCAGTTGGAACCATTCCTTCATTATCATAACCAGTAGTGTAATCTTCAGAGTTTGCAGCATTTAATTCAAATTTTGCGCTTGGTTGATCAAAACCACTACCTGGAGTTGCAAGAATTAAATG
Organism: Bacilli bacterium; assembly: GCA_016936415.1. Taxonomy (GTDB): domain Bacteria; phylum Bacillota_I; class Bacilli_A; order Izemoplasmatales; family Izemoplasmataceae; genus JAFGXW01. The sequence goes on from JAFGXW010000066.1 coordinate 1,597, forward strand.
AATTCCAAAATCACTTACAGTAAGTTGTGTATCTAAATATTCATCTAGATCTACATTTTCAGGTCTTGTATATACATCATAAATTCTTTTTAAAGAAGCAACAAATGCTTCATCATAGCTTGTTGTATTTCCGGCATTTAAGCTATCTGTAGATGATAAGTTTTCTTCCATAATTAAGAATCCGTATGCTTTGAATTGAGCCCATTCATTTTCTGGATCATCAATTAAACCAGTTTTATATTCTGTGACGATTTCTGTGAATGATAATCCTTCGTCAATTTTTGAATAAACTAAGTTTTGATAAGCAACTTTTAAGGCATTATATTCAATCAATTCTTCTGGTGTAAAAGCAGCTTTTAAATCATCAAATGAGTCAGGTTCGAAATCTTTATTGAAATCAACATAGATTAATAAATGATTGACATCTAAACTAAAGTATTCATCAATTTGTTTTTGAATGTAATCAGAGAAACTATTATAGTTGATTGTAGGGAATATTAAATCAGGTTGTAAATTTCCTAAAATAAATAGTTGTTCGATTACATCTGCTTCAGATTGAGCACTAAATGCTAAGAATAAGAATTCTTCCCATGTATACTCACTTGAAGAGAATCCGTAAGAAGCATAACTGTTTGAGCTGAAATATGTTTTCATCGTTCTTAATTCTTCACGATGTGCAACCATTTCTTCTGATTTATTAGTCAAATAGTCATAATCGTCTCCATATAGTTCTTCGTATGTATCACTAGCAAGTAAGACTTTTTCTTTGATTAATTCGATGCTGTAGAATGCACCAAGTCTTGCTTCCATGTATGAATATAATTCATCTGCAGTAATGTCAAGTGTTCCTAATTTAGCAACAACTGTCTCACTACCTTTGTTATCAAATGTAATACCATTGTTATATTCATATTTTAATTTTAAATGGTAATCAAAAATTTCTAATCCAGCTTCTTCACGTTTCAATCCTAAAATATAATTGACAACAGTGTCCGTTACATAATTATCGATGAAGTCAGCTTTAAAAGCTGCTAAATCTGCTGCACTCAAATCTGCATATGGCGTAACTTCTTCAGCAGAAACTTTGAATGCCATTGATAATGAAGTGCTAAATGTTTGTGTGCTATAAGAGAATCTTACAGCATCAGTAGCAGTTTCATCTAATGTAGTAAACAAATAGTTTGCAAGAGCGATATTAGGATCTCCTGTTGATCTATCTTTTGTCATTTCCTCATAATTGTAAACTGCGATATCAGCATAATTTGCACAATAGTCTTCCATTGTAATATCAGTTGGTAATTGATCAGCCCAAGGATTCATATAGTTATATAACATAACATATGTGCTAAATGCTTCTTCAGCGTTCAATTTAGTTGTGTTTTCAGTTGTGAACTCGTCATTCGCAACATCAGCAATAGGAACAGTCCCAATGTATGCTCCAATTCCTGTGTCAAAATTCATTACCAAATTAAATTGGTTGAAAATGTTTTTAACTTCGGTAGCATTTGAAAATCTTACTTCTAAAGCACAAACATCACCATAAGTGTCTTTGTCATAAGAATCTTGATAAGTTTCTTCAGAGATATAATATTTATCACCATCTACAGAAGCTGCCACAAATTCTTTTGCCATTTTTGTTTTTGCGATACTCAATTCAACAAATGATCGAATATCCTCAGGATTGGTTGGATCATATCCTAAGATGATTAAATTTTGATCGAAAGAGTCAAGGTAATCTTGATTCAAATCAGCATCTGCTTGAATTTCAGCAATCAAGTCTTCACTTTCAGTCAAATAAGTTAAATACAATACTTCTTTATCTATTTCGTCTTGAGTTATTCCAGCGATATAATCAGCCAAAATGTGTGCATCAACGTAATCGATTAAATAATCAAGTCCATCTACGCGTTTCATTGTATCCCATAATTCAGCTTTTGTTATAGTCATATCATCTAATGTTAAATATATACTATCGCCATTTGATACTGTTGCTGCTTTGCCATCAGATTTAATTAAACTACATCCGTAAGCCGCACCCAAAATCACAAGAAAAATCCCCATAACTATAGATGCTCTGATAATATTTCCTTTGTTCATAATATATCACTCCTTATTATTTTACGCAATATATATAATATCATTAAAGACTCATAAAAACAATAATAAAATTGTGAAATTATTGTGAAAGAAACTAAGTTGCAAATTAAACATTGTAAGATGCTTCATATTTGTTGTAATTTGAATGATATGTTGTATAATATTTTTGTATATTGGAGTGATAGAATGAAAATATCAGTTTTAGCTAGTGGTTCTCTTGGGAACGTTACATATATAGAAACAGCCAACGGTAAAATCTTGATAGACTGTGGACTTAACTTTAAGCAATTGGGTTTACGGTTAAATGTTCATCATTTGTCGATTAAGGATTTGGATGGGGTTTTTATTACGCACGAACACAACGATCATATTAAAGGATTAGACGTTTTATTAAAAAAAATTGAAACAACATGTTATTTAACAGAAGAGACGCACAAATCATTTCGTTATCAAGTTCGTGATAGTATTAAGGAAAATCAGATTTCATATATCAGGCCATATGAGAGTGTTATCGTAAAAGATATGGAAATACTACCTTTTAGCATTTCACATGATGCAAGTGATGCAGTAGGATATATTATTTATGCTGAGGGGTTTAAAGTGGTTTATATTACAGATATTGGATATTTACCATCAAAAGATATTGAACTAATAGAAAATGCTGACTTATATGTCTTTGAATCGAATTATGATGTGACTATGTTATTTACAAGCGATAGACCATTTTACTTAAAACAAAGAATTGATTCTGTGAAAGGACATATGTCAAATAATGATTCTGCCTATAATATGACGAAATTGATTGGACCGAAAACAAAACAAATTATTTTGGCTCACCCTTCAAGAGAATGCAATTTACCTGCAGTCGCAATCAGAACTTATGATGAAGTTTTTAAAGAATACGGATTAAGCATTGATGATTACAATTTGATGGTTGCTTTACAAGATACACCAACTGAACTAATTGAATTAAAGGAGGAATAAAATGACAAACGAAGAAATCATTATTGAGGTTTGTACAGAAGTATTTTCTACATTACCAAAAAATATTAGTGTTGTAAAAAGATTAATGGGTGGAATGAGTAATTACACTTATGTGATTCAGGTAAACGAACTATTGTATACTTTTAGAATACCTGGAAAAAAAGCTGAAAAATTTGTTGACCGTCATATGGAAAATTATCATATTAATCTTGTTGATGATCTTCATCTTAACAATAAAACAATCTACTTGAATGAAGAAACTGGATATAAGATAGCACATTATATTGAAGGTACACCACTGCACGAGTTGAATCCCTTAGATTACCTAAAACAAGTAGCAAATGTGCTTCACAAACTGCACGATTCAAAGAAAATATCAAAGTATGATTACAATCCACTTCAACGTCTCAAAATGTATGAAAATTACACATTTGAGTATCACCACACACATAGTGAGCGCTATAATGAATTAAAGAATCGTTTTTTATCATATGCAAATAAGTATCTAGATTCATCCAGATTGGTATTTGCACATGGTGATTCTCAAGTATCAAATTTCGTGGTAACAAATGATTCATTGGCTTTAATGGATTGGGAATTTTCTGGGAATAATGATCCATTATATGATGTTGCATGTTTTGGAAACTCAAACTTTGACCATGCATTAGCTTTATTGCCGATATATTTGGGTAAGGAACCAACCATAGAAGATTATAACCGTCTTTATTTCTTCCGTAGTTTTCAATGTCTACAATGGCATAATGTAGCTTTATACAAAGAATTTATAGGGTTAAGTGTCGATCTTGGTGTTGATTTTATGTTTGTTGCCAACTTATATTTGGATAAGGCAGAGAACTTTTTAAACGAGATTAAATAGCTAGATTATAAATTGAAGTGATAAGATGTTAGTAGACACAAATAGTACAGGATAGTACTAAGTGTTATACTAACATCTTTTTTTATTTAGGAAGATGTAAGTGTTTTCTTTTTAAAGATATTTCACTGTAATATGTTGAAGAAAAAAATAAATTGTTGTATAATCACTTTGTATGACTAATATATTATAATCATAAAAAAATTATTTTTTGGAGGTAGTTGCTATGGCGACAAAAAAAGTATTCCAATCGATGGATGGTAATCAAGCTGCTGCACACGTATCTTATGCGTTTACAGAAGTTGCAGGGATTTATCCTATCACACCTTCTTCACCGATGGCAGAGTACACAGATTTATGGGCATCACAAGGTAAGAAAAACTTATTTGGTATGCCAGTAAAAGTTATCGAAATGCAATCAGAAGCAGGAGCAGCGGGAACTGTGCACGGATCATTACAAGCAGGTGCACTAACTACTACTTATACAGCATCACAAGGTTTATTACTTAAATTACCAAACATGTATAAAATTGCTGGGGAATTATTGCCAGGAGTTATTCATGTTGCAGCTAGAAGTATTGCTGTTCAAGCTTTATCAATTTTTGGGGATCATCAAGATGTTATGGCTGCAAGACCTACTGGATTTGCAATCTTAGCAAGTGGTTCTGTACAAGAAGTTATGGACTTAGGTGGAGTTGCACATTTGGCTGCAATCAAATCTAGTGTACCGTTCTTACATTTCTTTGATGGATTTAGAACTTCTCATGAAGTAAATAAAGTGGAAGTAATGGATTATGCTGATTTAGATAAATTACTTGATAGAGATGCAGTAAAAGCATTTAGAAAAAGAGCGTTAAACTCAACGAACCCTGTAACAAGAGGTTCTGCTCAAAATGACGATGTTTATATGCAAGCTCGTGAAATCCAAGATAAATACTATGAAACAGTACCTGCAATTGTTGCTGAGTACTTAGAAAAAATCTCTGAAATTACTGGACGTAATTACGCACCATTCGTATACTATGGAGCAGAAGATGCTACAGACGTAATCGTTGCAATGGGAAGTGTTACAGAAGCAATTGAAGAAACGGTTGATTATTTAGTCGCAAAAGGACGCAAAGTTGGATTGTTAACCATTCATTTGTATCGTCCATTCAGTATTGAGTATTTCTTAAATGCAATGCCAAAAACTGTGAAAAGAGTATCTGTTCTTGAAAGAACAAAAGAAAGTGGATCAATCGGAGAACCTGTATACTTGGATGTTAAATCAGTATATTATGGAAAAGAAGATGCTCCATTGGTTCTTGGTGGACGTTACGGATTATCAAGTAAAGACACTACTCCTGGTCAAATCTTAGCAGTATTTGACAATATGGTGGGAGAACAAAAAGATCGTTTTACAATTGGTATTGTTGATGATGTGAACTTTACTTCATTACCAAATGTTGAAATTGATGCACAAGCAGATGGTACTACTGAAATCTTATTATATGGATTTGGATCAGATGGTACAGTTGGTGCTTCTAAAAATACAATTAAAATTATTGGTGAAAATACAGACCTTTATGGTCAAGCATATTCATCATATGACTCTAAGAAATCTGGTGGAGTTACACGTATGCACTTGCGTTTTGGCGCAAAACCAATTCGTTCTACATATTTGGTAAATACACCTCACTTTGTTTCATGTTCTAAAGATTCATATTTATTCTCATATGATATGATTAATGGATTAAGAAACAATGGTACATTCTTACTAAACACTGTTGTTCCAGTAGAAGAATTAGAAGCATTCTTACCAAACAAAGTGAAAAAAGCTTTGGCTGAGAAAAACGCTAAATTCTTTATTATGAACGCTGTAAAACTAGCTGAAGAAGTCGGTTTAGATGGAATGATTAATACTGTTATGCAAAGTGCTTTCTTTGCATTGAATGAACAAATCATGCCTTATGAAAAAGCCATGAAATTAATGAAAAAATATGCTGAAAAAGC
>JAFGXW010000067.1 GCA_016936415.1 Bacilli bacterium
TCTAAATTGAAAAATAAAGAAAAATAGTGAACCAAAAAGCTGGTTCACTAAAAAATTCGCATCAATTCATCCCCCACTTACGATATTGTCAATATCCTTGAAGAAGGAGCTTTCTTGATGGTTTGGGTAAATTATTTAACTTATTGGTTCATAAATGTAATAAATGTATCACTATGTTTATGAAAACTCCCTCTTCAAACTAGTTAAGTGGGGTATGTTCACTAGCCTTTTTTCTAGCGATTTAATCAATTCCGTATACAAATTTTTTAATATATGGTACTATTTATATGTAAAATTAGGAGGAAATATAATGGAAAAATATATTAAAGTAGATTGTTCTAGAGCAATGGATTTTATTGATAATAGTGAGCTTAGTCTCATGAATGAAGAAGTGGTTAAAGCATCTACCGCGTTACATAGTGGTACTGGGTTAGGAAATGAATTTTTGGGATGGGTTGATTTACCTGTTAATTATGATAAAAAGGAGTTTAGTTTAATTCTTGAATCAGCAGCAAAAATTAGAAAAGACTCTGATGTGTTAATTGTCATTGGAATAGGTGGTTCGTACTTAGGGGCAAAAGCCGCAATTGAAGTTCTTACACCACATTTCAAACAAAAAGATAAATTAGAAGTGATTTTTGCTGGACAAAACATTTCGAGTTCTTATATGATGGATCTAATTGATTATTTAAAAGGAAAAGATTTTTCGATTAATGTGATTAGTAAATCAGGAACTACAACTGAACCAGCTATTGCTTTTCGACTATTTAAAAAACTATTGATTGAAAAATATGGTAAAGAATTGGCGAAAGATAGAATTTACGCTACTACTGATGCAGCAAAAGGTGCACTTAGAACGTTGGCAAACCAAGAAGGTTATACCACATTTGTTGTCCCAGATAATGTAGGTGGAAGATTTAGCGTTCTCACTGCAGTTGGGCTTTTACCAATTGCTGCAGCTGGAATTGACATAGAATCAATTATGCAAGGTGCAAAAGACGCTTTTCATGAATACACATTAAATCCAGAATCAAATGAAGTTGCAAAATATGTTGCCATGCGTAATTTACTTTATCGCGGGGGCAAAAAAATTGAGATGTTAGTAAATTACGAACCTTCTTTGTATTTTATAGGTGAGTGGTGGAAACAATTGTTTGGAGAGAGTGAAGGGAAAGACCAATTGGGAATTTTCCCTGCTAGCGCATCTTTTAGTACTGATTTACATAGTTTAGGGCAATACATTCAAGATGGAGAAAGACATCTATTTGAAACGGTAATCAATGTTACGAACCCAAAAAGATCATTCTCGATTGAAAAAGAAGAATCTGACTTAGATGGGTTAAACTATCTTGATGGTAAAACGGTAGATTATGTTAATAAAAAGGCATTTATGGGAACTCTTTTGGCTCACACCGATGGCGGTGTACCCAACATTATAATTGAAGTACCAGAAATTAGTGCATACAGTTTTGGATATCTAGTATATTTCTTTGAAAAAGCATGTGGAATTAGCGGGTATGTACTAGGTGTTAATCCATTTAATCAACCTGGTGTTGAAGACTACAAAAGAAATATGTTTGCTCTACTTGAAAAACCGGGATTTGAAGAACTAACCAAGAAGTTAAAAAAACGCTTATAATAATATAAAAAGTAATTCATGATTGAATTACTTTTTATTTAGTAGTATAGTTTATTAGAGGTGTGAATATGGCGGAAAAAAAGGTTGTTTTTGCAGAGAGTGCATTAATCATTATTACAATCATTTGGGGGCTTGGATTTCCAATAACAAAAGTTGCGCTTGATCTTGGATTTGGCGTTAATACAATTATGGCTTCTAGGTTCTTTATTGCAAGTATATTGTTGATATTAATATACAATAAAAAACTGAAGTTGATTGATAAAAAATATATTAAGTATGGCATTATTACGGGATTGTTTTTATTTCTTGGATTTTATTTTCAAACAGTGGGAAATGTCTATACTACGCCATCAAAAAATGGTTTTATCACACAGTTGAATATTGTTTTTGTACCGTTTTTATATTTCTTGTTCTTTAAAAAATCTGTTGATAAGTATAATGTGATTAGTGTCGCAATCGCAGTTATCGGAATGTTTATCATGAGCTATAATAGAGATGGATTTAGCAAAATCAATATTGGTGATATTTTAACATTTTTTTGTGCAATAATGGTTGCTTTTCATGTTACGACTGGAAGTTTCTATCAAAAGAACTACGACTTTGATCCAGCACTGTTTGTTTTGATTAATATCATGACTGCAATGGTTTTGTCGATGGTTTTTATGTTGTTGTTTGATGATGCTCCATCTATCATCATTTGGTATAATTTATGGCCACTTATTTTCTTGGGATTTTTAAATACTGCTTTGGGGTTTTTAGTACAAAGTTATGCTTTAAAAGTAAGCTTACCAACAAGAGTAAGTTTGATTGTTGCACTAGAAAGTGTTTTCGCTGCAATTGGCTCTGTATTGATAATTCACGAAGTGCTTTCTGTGGCAACGGTTGTGGGTGGATTACTTATCATTAGTGGTATTATTATTAATGAAGCAAAGCCATTTAAAAAGAGAGCTATAAAATCTTTTTAGTTTTACTTGTATTTTCACATAATCAACAATATAATACAATATGCAAATTATAGGAGGTGAAATGATGAATCCGATTTTATTGGATTGGATTGGGTATGTGGCATCATTAATTGTTCTTGTGTCACTACTAATGAGTTCAATCAAAAAGTTAAGATGGATAAATCTTATTGGAGCATTATTGTTTGGTGCTTATGGGTTCTTGATTGGGTCTTTCCCAACAGGATTTATGAATTTAGGTATTGTGGTAATTGATGTTTATTACTTGGTTAGAATGTATTTATCAAAAGAGTATTTTAGAGTGTTACCGATACAAAATGACACAGAGTACTTATCATATTTCTTAGATTTTTATAAAGAAGACATAAATAGATTTAGTGATATTGAAAAAATTGATTTCAATCATGCTGAAGTAAAGTTGTACTTATTAAGAAATATGACGCCAGCAGGTATATTTATTTGCAATAAGTATAATTCCAATACTTTGGAAATAGTGCTTGATTATGCGATTCCATTGTATCGAGATTTTAAACTTGGAATGTTTATTTTTGAAAGTCAAAAATTGTATTTTTTAGGAAAAGGATATAATCGATTTATTGTATCAACAAACAACGATGATCACATTAAGTATGTGAAAAAAATGGGATTTGTTGAGAGTAAAATTGGCAACGATATTTATTATACAAAAACAATTGAGTAACACCACCTGTTACAAGTATGGTACTCAATAAATTGGTTAAGAGATCATAGACTATAAAAAATGATAGCAAACACATATAAAGGCGTGTTTGCTATCATTTTATTATTCTATTACATGTCGAACGATTTTAAGTGAATTTTCTTATTCGAGCTTTTCGCTTCAATTGAAGTAATATCATAGTAATTCTCTCCATCTGCTTGGGTAATTTGTGGTGTTGCAAATTCTGCTTTCACTATTTTCCCTTTTTGATGAAATACATATTTTTTAAAAAGAGTATGTTTTCCTAGATATATTGTAAAAAAGATTGGAAGTATAAAAAGCTTACTGATTGTATGACATACAATCACATCTAAATATTCATCATCAATTTTTGCTTCTGGTGAAATTTGCATTCCACCACCGAAATATCTACCATTATTCATTGTAACCAAGTATGCTTTTTTAAATTGATGCTCTGTACCATCAATCGTTACTTTTAGGGGTTCAGGAATATATTTTATGAGTGCTTTTAGTGTATTAAGTAGATAACTCAATTTACCTTTTCTTGGTGATTGATTAATCAAATAACCGACATAACCATCAATTCCCATTCCGGTTCCATTAATAAAGAATGTCTTATATCCCGTATCATAAGTCGATTCCATAATATATTGTGGGTTTTGATCATTTCCTTTTAAACTACGAAGAAAATCATTGCCAGATCCATTCTTTTTTAAATAAATATCTTGTCTAATCGCATAATCTATCGTATTGTTTACAAAATGGTTGATTGTTCCATCTCCACCAAGAAGGATTACTTTATTGAACTGTTGTTTGGTTTCAAGAAAATCACGCATATCATCAATTTTTAGAATGCTTTTTAGACGAAACGGAATGTTATTTTTTTTATAGTATCTTACCAATTTATGTGTTTGAATATTTGACTTGCTGTTTTTTGATAGTGGGTTGTATAGAATTAAATCCATATTAAATCACACCTTTCAAAGTGATTATACCACGACAGTAATTTAAACTATATATATTATTTGATTTTATGCTATAATTTTATTATATTAAATTAAGTGAATTGGGTGAAATTATGTACAAAGAAATTATTATAAAAGACATTTTGGAAATGAAAAAATTTGCGCAAAATATTGGGAAATATGTATTCCCTGGATTTTTGTTGTGTTTAGAAGGAGATCTTGGTGCAGGTAAAACAACCTTTACTAAGTTTCTTGGTGCAGAAATGGGTATTACGGATATGATAAATTCTCCTACCTTTACTATTTTGAAAGTGTATGAAGCAAAATTACCACTATTTCATATGGATGTATACCGATTATCTGGAATTGGAATGGATTATGATTTAGAAGAATTTATTTATGGTGATGGTGTATGTGTAGTTGAATGGTATCAAAACATTATTGAAAGTCTACCACAAGAAAAATTAGAAATTAAAATGGAAATTATAAATGAAACTGAAAGATTATTAAAGATAGAAGGTGTTGGAAAGTATGAAGAAATCATTGAAAAGATTAATAATTGATTCATCAACAAAGTATTTATATGTAGCTCTATATAGCGATTTCCAGTGTCTCGGTAAGTATTATCAATCTGGGAATAATGATCACTCTATTAATATTATGGGTGAAATAGAAAGTATATTTAGTATGAATAATATTAAGGTTTCTGATCTTGATGAAATCATCGTAGGAATTGGTCCAGGAAGTTATACTGGATTACGAATCGGTGTGGTTGTTGCAAAAATGTTTGGCTGGAACAATGGTATTCCTGTGAAAACGGTAAGTAGTTTGGCATTGATTGCTAGTAGTTTTGATGGAGATAAGTTGATTTTAGCAGAAATGGATGCAAGAAGAGGAAATTCATTTTTAGGCCTTTATGCCATTGAAAATGGTAAGTTGTTGTTACAAGATGAGGAACAATTAACAAATTTAGAAGAGTATAAATCAGGCATTCAAGGGGCATATGATGTTGTTAGTTTTGGAGAGCCAAATATTCCTTTGATTATTCACTCGGAAATCGCTTTATTATGCAAAGATATTCATGGATTGAATCCGAATTATTTAAGATTAACTGAGGCAGAAAGAAATTTAAAATAGAAATACTCTTGCATTAAATTTAATATTATTTTTCCTAACTTATAGTACATGTAAAGGTGTGATTAATTTGGAAATTGTTGTTAGAAAAATGGACTTAAGTGATATTTCTTTTGTCTATGAGGAAGAAGTAAAAATATTTGGGAATAGTCTCGGGGAAAAAACATTATATAATGAAATAATTTATAATGAAATGTCTAGGTATTATATTGTATGTGTTGATAAAAAAAGAGCTGGATATGTTGGTAGTTGGTTGACGATTCCAAATGCCGAGATTTTAAACTTATTTGTCATTGAAAAGTATAGGGGTTTGGGTTTAGGGAAATTATTGATGAATGAAGTCATTAAAACGTGTATGGAAGAACACATAGAAATGCTAACACTCGAAGTACGTGTTAGTAATGAATATGCGATTTTTATGTATAAGGAATTAGGTTTTGTGCAGGGTGGTATACGCAAAAATTATTATAGTAATGGTGAAGATGCATTGCTATTAACGTTGAACATAGGAGGTAAAATATGATTGTTTTAAGTGTAGAAAGTAGTTGTGATGAAACTAGTGTGAGTTTGATTAGAGATGGTAAAGAAGTTCTAAGTAATGTTGTCCTTAGTCAAATCGACATTCATAAAGAGTATGGTGGAGTAGTGCCTGAAATTGCATCTAGAGAGCATATTAAAGGGGTAACAATGGTTTTTGAAGAGGCTTTACGCAATGCGAAAATCGATAAGAAAGATATTGATTTGGTTGCGGTTACAAAGGGACCAGGGTTGATTGGAAGTTTATTGATTGGAGTGAATGCAGCCAAAGCATTTGCTTATGCCAATGATATTCAAATTGTAGGAGTTCACCATATTGCAGGACATATCTATGCGAATGCTTTAACAAAAGATTTGGTGTTTCCTTTGATTTGTCTGGTTGTAAGTGGCGGACACACTGAATTGATATTAATGAAAGAGCATTATAATTTTATTAAATTGGGTGAAACTATGGATGATGCCGTAGGTGAGGCGTACGATAAGGTTGCTAGAACAATTGGACTTGGTTATCCTGGGGGACCTTTGGTAGATAAGTTAGCTGCTACAGGGAAACCGAGCTATCACATGCCAGATATTAGTATGGGAGATACCTTTGATTTTAGTTTTAGTGGAATTAAGTCTCACGTCATAAATTTGGTACATAACATCAATCAAAGAAATGAAGTACTTAATGTTCCAGATTTATGTACAAGCTTTCAAGAAGCAGTTACTGAGGTTTTAGTTAGCAAAAGTATTCGTGCAATAAACGAATTTGATGCGAAAATGTTTATGATTGCTGGTGGAGTAGCTGCGAATAAAGGACTAAGAAAGAAAATAGCAGAACGAATTACTAATGTAGAAGTTGTAGTTCCTGAATTTAAATATTGTACAGACAATGCAGCAATGATAGGTATAGCAGGGTATTATCAATTTCAAAAAGATCAAAAAGTGGATGATATGAAATTAAATGGTTCAAGTAGACTTAACCTAATATAAGGAGGATTATATGAAAATCATTAGAAATCTAGTAATTTTATTGGTTGTTATCGTAGTACTAGGAGCGATTGGACTTACCTATATTCAAGCTGAAGTAGATGAGGATAGTTTACCAACGAGTGTTTACAATACTGATACAAGTTTAACAACATTGATTTATTTGAATTTATTTGATCTTTTCATTACATCGTCTTCGGATGAATATAGTGTGATTGAAGAAACAATAAATTTAGTTATTCTTGATTCAATTCATGAAAATATTAATGCAGAATATGACCCACTTTCTGATTGTGAAACCATGGAATGCAACTTTATTATCCATGACGATTATTATTACGTGAGTTATCTTTGGGCGGAACTCACAGAAGACAATCAACTGATGGTTCATGTTTCGATAGGAAGCGATAAAATTATAAATGTAAATACAATTTTAACCATGTATTTTGATATTGATGTTGATTATACTGGATTTGAAATTAGTTTTACATTAGACAAATATGATATTAATAATCATAATATTTCAATTACTGTTCTTGATCGCATATTTGGATATTTTGATAAGGATCAAATCGAAGATTCTGTGACAAATGGTGAACTAAATCTTGATGATTATTCTTATACGATTTCGTTTTCACCACTTCCATGATGTTTTGGTGCTAAATTCATAAAATATTCACATATTTCATATATAATTAAGCTGTATTCAAAATAATTGAATGGAGGAAATTAAAATGAAAGGTTTATTTTTAGCTATTTTTGTACCGATTGTATTTATATTAGGAACTCCATCATTAATCGCTACAATAATGTATGATGGCAGTGGAGACGATAATATGCCAACATACTTATATGTGGATGATGCTGATGCGTTGGCTATGTTATATGAAGAATTAAACGATTCGATTGCAGATGTTGAGTCAAATGTCACTTCTGATATGGTATTTAATTTGCATCAAGATATTATCAATACGGCTATTTTTCAAGCAATAAGATCAGAAGACATGAATCCTAATTACATGCCAACAGATGACTGTAATGATGATTCTTGTAATTATATTTTTGCAGAACCTATTCCAATTGAAGGATTAGACATTAAACTAAGAGTTGTTGGTGCTTGGGTTGATTTTGCAGAAGGACAACTTATTACTAACATTTTCTTAGAGTTGCAATTAAACGATGGGTTTACTTATAAGACAAATTTCCAAACTTTCTTTAATGTATCTGATTTACCAGACAAATACGTTATTGAATTTGATAAAATTAAATTAGGTAATTTACCTATCCCACAAGCGTTGATTACAACAATTATTAATACATTAGATAATCAAATCGATCAAATCGATTTTGAAGAACAAACTGCGGACGTTAAAGTTGGAGATTTGGATGTCGCTAACATGTCTTATTCCGTTATGAAAGATGAACTTATTGATCAAATTAAGACTTCAGATAATTCGGAAAATGATGCTCCTAATTTATTAGCGAAAGAAGTTCTTTCTATCATTTTTGATAATCAATTAATTAATTTTTCATTTGAAGAAGAAGAATTTGTATTAACTGCTGCAGTATCGAAATTTAGATCTAATGACGGAACAGATATTCCTGATTATTTATATGATTTACATTATCAAGAAGAAGTAGAGGGAGAAATGGTAATTGGAGATTTTGATCCAAATTCTCTTGATCCAGATACATTTATACCTAATCTATTTTCTGATTTTACAGAAAACAATGCTAGTGGTGGTTCATATTTGATTTCTGAAAGTTCAGTCAATCAATTGATTTACTTCACAGCTAAAGGATTTGAAGAATCTAGAGTTTCAAAACCAATACCAAATAATACTGGTGAAGAAAAAATGATTGAGTTAGGACTTAAGGCTATATGGTTTGAAATTGCTCCTGGTGAAATTTATGCTACTGCATTATTTAACATTGGTGGAATCGAAAGCTTACTTCAAATTAGAGCAGAAGAAGTTCTTGCTACTGATCAAGAATTAGTATTTGAATTTACTGAAATATCATTTGGTAAAGATTCTGGTGAAAATGATGGAGATTATTTAAGCATTCTTGACTTAGATGCATTTAAACAAGTATTTGCTGGGCTAGGCGATGTTGAGTTTGGAGAATTTAATGCTGATGGATCATTAACAATTAGTATTGATAAACTTTCATCATTAATCGAAAATTCTTCATATACTATTTCTGGAATTAGCTTAGTTCAAGATGGCATCTTAATAAACGTTGTACCTTCTACTCCTCAATAATATACAGACTAGATATGTAAAGAAATTATTCTACAACATTTACACATATTACTATTGTTAGATTAATTTAATCAAATAAAAATTGAAAAACCCTTTTGAAAAATAGGGTTTTTCTTAAAATTGAGTGGTATAATGATTATGTTAGGACGAGAATACAAAACCATATTGGAAATCATAAACTGCATAGTAGAGAAGATTATTGATGTTATAGCTTGAAATTGGTTTGTGATAAATATAGATCAGTAATTATTCATTTATCTTAATAGATTGGAGGGGAAAAATTGAAACCAGGTGAAGAGTTGATGCTATTGCTAGAATTAAATAATTATGAAGTGACAAGATATAAACTTAAAAAACAATTGGAATATGAAGAGACAGGGAATATTGATTTATTTCAACACAAAAAATTTGCAGATTTAGTGATAAGTCATTACTTATATGATGATTCTCTTGATAAAAGACATAAAAACCCATTGATGTACAATAAAAATTTAGATAATGGCATGAACAGCATTAGTCAGTTTTATGTTATTCATCCCAATATAAATAAAGATGTTACTTTAGGCGATTTTTTGTTGCAGGAAAGTATAAATGGAGTGAGCAATGAAGATGTTCTTCATAATGCTTTTGATGTTTGGGTTGAAGAACATCGAGAAATAAGTATCCAAAAAATGGAAAACTTAAGGGACATGGCAATTCTGCTTCCCCAAAAAGGGAAGGGATATAAAAAACCGAGCAAATTAGGGCTTTTCATAGCTTTGTTACTCTCTTTGTTTTTGTTGTTCTTATATATTAAACCAGGATTTCTTCAACCATCGAATATAAACTTTATATCGAATCTCATTGAAGAGTGGGACCAATTAATACATGATGTTTTCTTCTATTCTTTGATAGGAATGGTAAATATTGCGTTGCTAATTTCTTATGTGGTATTAAATTATGCTTTTTCTAGACAAAACAATAATGTAAAAAGCATCAAAGAGAGAAAAGCAAAGAAAATGAATGCTGGATGGCAAAAAAGTATCGAAAAGTTAAGAGTTAAACAATTAAAAATAATAGAAAAATATATTAGTCAAGTTGTTGAAGATCCAACAAAAAGCTTTTTAGATTTAAAGAAATTAAGCGGTCCTGAACTATTGCTAGAGAAGTACAAAACACATATCAAGACAATGGAACACAGATATGATTCAATGGTAAAAAACTATAGAAAACAAATCATCATTTTGAAAACAATATTCACGATTTCAATCATTACCTATCTCACATTTATAGTACTGGGATATGCCTTAATTAGGGGGTGGATTAATGTTTGGTAAAAAGAAGATAACTGCCGCAAATTATGAACCTGAAATTATGACAAAGGAAATGGAATTAGAATATAAAGAAGCGAATGAGAAAGAGGAATTAAATTATCAAAGAAAGTTTGGTAAAAGGAAAGTAGCGAATATTAAACCAATTGATGAAAAGAGTTCTCGAAAAGAAAAAATGAATAAAAGACTGGAAGAAAGTCGAATACAAGATAGTGAAGTATTAACGAAGAAAGAATTGGAAAAAGCACAAAGAATTAAGAAAAGGGATAAATCTTCAAAGAAAGACTTGTCTTCATATTTTGAAAAGAGCAAAAAGAAAAACAAAAAATTAGTAAAAAAAGAATACAAAGGTTCCACAAGTAGCAATCAAATTAATTCAGCTACAGTTCCAGAAGAAGTAGAAGATATTAAAGTAGTACATGTGTATAAATTTAGAGATAAAAAATTTTTTAAGGTTGAAAACTTTATTAGTTACCTAGAAGATCATTATTTAGAAATAGATAAAATAGCGAAAGAAGTACTTGATGATGAAGATTTTTATGGATGGATCAATCATAATAGTGCTGTCTTCCCTGAAAGCCTTAGATATTTTAAAGAATTAAAGGAAATAATCGAGAAAAAATAATTTTCTCGATTTTATCTTGTGTCATTTTGTGGTATGATATTTAAAAGCATATATTTAAGAGGTGATTTATATGAAAGTCCAGCAGGAAAGCCGATTTTATCAGATATGATTTATAAAGAAAATATATGGATATCAATAAAGAAATGGGTGAGATAAATGGAAACAAGTCATTTTATTAATAGCATTATTGAAGAAGATTTACGAAGTGGAAAACACAAAGAGATAATTACTAGATTTCCACCTGAACCAAATGGGTTTTTGCATTTGGGTCACGCGCGAGCAATTATTACAAATTACACAATGGCAAAAAAACATGGTGGATATTTTAATCTACGTTTTGATGACACGAATCCGGTGAAAGAAGATGTTTCTTTTGTCGATGCAATCAAAGAGGATATCGCTTGGTTAGGCTGTCAATGGGATAACCTATATTATGCGAGTGATTACTTCAATGAGATGTATGAGAGAGCACTTTTATTGGTAAAAAAAGGAAAAGCATATGTTGATGATTTAACACCTGAAGAAATTAAAGAATATCGTGGTGATTTAACAACTCCAGGGAAAAACAGTCCTTATCGAAATCGCTCAATTGAAGAAAATCTTGAATTATTTATTGGTATGAAAGAAGGACAATTCCCAGATGGTTCACGCGTTCTAAGAGCAATAATTGATATGACAAATCCAAACATGAATTTGCGTGATCCTGTTATTTATCGTATTCAAAGAGCACATCATCATAATACCGGAGATACCTGGTGTATTTATCCTATGTATGATTATGCACATCCAATAGAAGATGCAATCGAAGGAATTACACATAGTTTATGTAGTTTGGAGTTTGAAGATCACCGACCTTTGTATGATTGGGTTGTTGAAAATTGTGAAATGGAAGCAGTGCCAAGACAAATAGAGTTTGGAAAGTTACGTATTTCAAAATCTGTAATTGGGAAAAGATATATTAAACAACTAGTCGATGGAGGAGTTGTATTTGGATGGGATGATCCTCGCTTAATCACATTAAGTGGCTTGAGAAGAAGAGGTGTACCACCTGAAGCAATTCGTGATTTTATCTTTGCACTTGGATTACCAAAGAGCCAAGGTGAAACCGAAATTGATATGCTAGAACAAGTCATACGAGATCATCTTGTTATGGAGGTTCCTCGTGTGAACGCGGTATTAGAACCTTTAAAATTAGTTATCGATAATTATCCTGAAGGTGAAGTTGAATATCTTGAATGTGAAAACAACCGTGATAATGAAGCGTTAGGAAACCGAAAAATACCGTTTTCCAAATACGTTTATATCGAACAAGAAGATTTTGTTGAAGAAAAACCAAATAAAAAATGGAAAAGACTTGCACTTGGTGTTGAGGTAAGACTCATGCATGCATATTTTGTCAAAGCCAATCATGTTGTGAAAGATGAACAAGGGAATATTATAGAAGTACATTGTACATATGATAAAGATACAAAATCAGGTAGTGGATTTGATCTGAGAAAACCAAATGGTAATATTCATTACATTGATGGAACGCTTAATCAAATAGCTGAATTCAGATTATTCGATGATTTGATTACTGATTTTGAAGATAAAGAAATTCCATTTATTGAAAAGGTAAATCCAAACTCAATGGTAGTTAAACAAGGATACTTTGAAAAAGACATTCATCCTGAAATTGGTGATCGTTTTCAATTTACAAGAAATGGGTACTATGCTGTAGATAAAGATTCAAACAAGGAAAAATTAGTCTTTAACCGCATCGTATCGCTGAAAGCAACGTATAAATAAAATGCAATAGCTTCTGCTTTGCATTTTTTTTAGCAAATAATTTCATTTTGCTTGCATTTTTTATATAATAGTGTATTATGGAGTAGACCTGAAAAATCAAATAATGTATTTTATAAATGAAAACTAACAAAGTTACTTTCGTATTTTATAAAGCAGTATTTGTAGTTAAGGAACAAATAAAATATGGAGGTATCGCACATGACTGGTAAAGTTAAATGGTTTAATTCTGAAAAAGGTTATGGATTCATTACTACTGATGAAGGGCAAGACATTTTTGCTCATTACTCACAAATTCAAAAAGATGGATTCAAATCTTTAGAAGAAGGAGAAAGAGTTTCTTTTGAAGTTGTTGATGGGGCTAAAGGGCCACAAGCATCAGACATCACAAGTTTATAATTTCAAATTAAAAGCCGAATAATTCGGCTTTTTTTATTGCATTTTTTTTGGTATACTATATTCGTGATATCAAAAGGAGGAGTAAAATGACAAAGTTTACAGAAGATGTAATGGAAATAATAAAAATGATTCCTTTTGGAAAAGTAATGACTTATGGACAAATTTCGGCTTATGCAGGCTATCCTCGTGGTGCAAGACAAGTTAGTAGAATACTTCATTCTATGTCAGATAAATACCATTTACCTTGGCATCGTGTGATTAATTCTAGTGGTGGGATATCATTAACTGGAGAGGCAGGCTTTGTTCAAGCTCAAATGTTGGCAAATGAAGGAATTGAAGTCTTGAATAAAAAGATAAATTTAAAAAAATACAAATTTGAAATAAAGTAATTTCACAGGCTAAAGCACTATCTTTATAGTGCTTTTTTTGGTATAATTAAAGTAGGTGATTATATGATAAATTTACTTGAAAATATGAATGAAAAACAACGTGAAGCAATTTTGATGACAGAGGGTCCTGTACTCGCTATAGCCGGTGCAGGGAGTGGAAAAACAAGCGTTCTTACTAGAAGAATTGCTTATTTAATTTACGAAAAAAATATTCATTTTGAGAATATTTTAGCAATTACATTTACAAATAAAGCGGCAAATGAGATGAAACAACGAGTTTATGATCTAATAGGTGTATCTCATCCTAAAATGTGGATTAGTACGTTTCATTCGATGTGTTCTAGGATATTGCGAGAACACATAGAGTTAATTGGATATAAAAAGACATTTCAAATTATTGATGATGACGATGTAACTCAGTTAATTAAAAGTATTATGAAAAAATTGAATTATGATCCAAAAATGTTTAATCCAAAAATCGTTAAAAATTATGTGATTAAAATTAAGTATGATAAATCAGTTCTAGATAGTATTGAATCACCGTTTGAAGAAGTGGTAAAAACTGTTTCAAGAAGATATAACGAACAATTATTTGAGAATAATTTACTTGATTTCGAAGATTTGATTGTTTTAACGATAAAATTATTAAAAGAACACGTAAATGTTCGAACATTTTATCAAGATAAGTTTAAATATGTCTTGATAGATGAATTTCAAGATACAAATAATATACAGTATGATTTGGTTTCTTTGTTACTTGGGAATAATCAAAATATATTTATAGTTGGTGATGAGGATCAAAGCATTTATGCTTTCCGAGGGGCAAATATTGAGAATATTCGAAAATTTAAAAGAGATTATCCAAAACATCATCTAGTATTATTGGAAGAAAATTATCGAAGTACCAATACTATTTTGAAGGCTGCCAATCAAATCATTAAGAATAATCGAGATAGAGTTTCAAAAAATCTATTTTCTAGTAGGGGATTGGGGGAACAAATCATTCATTTCAAAGGGGTTACTGCAAGAGATGAAGTTGAATTTGTTGCAACTAAGATTCAAGAACTAGTAAGAAAAGGATACCAGTATAACGATTTTGCAGTTTTATATCGTGCCAACAGTAGTTCTAGAAGTTTTGAAGAAGTATTGATGCAAAAACAGATACCATATCGAATTTTTGGGAATACTAGTTTCTTTAAAAGAGCAGAAATAAAAGATTTTACAGCATACTTAAGACTTATCATCAACCTAGATGATGCATATAGCTTTATAAGAGCAATTTCTTCTCCTAAAAGAGGGATAGGTGCAGTTACTTTAGATAAATTAGCTGATTTTGCTGCTGATAATAGTTTAAATTTGATGGAAGCTATTGATCGTAGTTCAGAGATTTTGGGAAAAAGTGCGAGCAACAACTTGAAAAAATTTAAAGAAATGATATTAGATTTTAGAACAAAATTAAACGAAATATCATTTAATAGCTTGGTTGACTACATTTTAAATGAATCTGGATATTTGGATGCACTTGAAAACGATGAGAAGAAAGATGTAAGATATGAAAATTTATTAGAATTTAAGACGATTTTATCTGAAAATGAGTTGTTATATCAAGATTTATCAAAAGAAGAGATGTTGGTTTACTTACTTGAAGATATTAGTTTAAAAAGTGAAGAGAGTCAAAGTGAAATTATCGATGGTGTTACTTTAATGACACTTCATGCAGCAAAAGGGCTTGAGTTTAGAGTGGTTTTCATCGTTACGATGGAAATGGGAATGTTTCCTTTGAATCGATCTATGATGGATAGAAAAGATTTTGAAGAAGAAAGAAGATTGATGTATGTAGGTGTTACGAGAGCGAAAGAACTTTTGTTTTTAACTAACGCAAGTGTACGCCAAACATATGGTGAAACCAGCCACAACGAAGATAGTTGTTTTATTCGTGAAATTAGTTCGAATTTGGTTGATGTGAAAGGTTATAGTGAATATGTGAATCATTCGTTTCAAAATATAGTTACACCAAGACAAAAAGAAGTTTCAAAAATGAAATTGGATAACTTGAATCAATATCAGAAGAATGATTTAAACAAAGGCGATAAAATAGTTCATACAAAATTTGGAGATGGTGTTGTCATAAGTGTTGTGAATGACAACTGTGTGATTGCTTTTGCTCAACCACACGGAATAAAAAGATTACTAAAAGACCACCCATCTATCAGTAAAAAATAAAAATATATATGATATAATAGGTATGGTGATTTTATGGATATTAAAGGTAGAATAGAAGAATTAAGGAAGTTATTAACAACATACAGCCATGAGTATTATATTCTTGATAATCCCTCTGTTAGTGATCAAGAATTTGATGCACTGCTACATGAACTAATAAGACTAGAACAGGAAAATCCAATGTATTTCTCTGAAGATTCTCCAACAGTGAAGATTGGGACTACTGTTTTAGATAAATTTGAAAAAGTACATCACGATGTTCCAATGATGAGTCTTTCAAATGCTTTTAACGAGGATGATTTAAGAACTTTCGATGAAAAGATAAAAAAAGAAGTTGGACCTGTCAATTATAATGTTGAATTGAAAATTGATGGACTTGCAGGTAGTTTAAAATATGAAAATGGAAAATTAATTTTAGGTGCAACTAGAGGTAATGGTGTAATTGGAGAAAATATTACAAACAACGTAAAAACAATTCAATCGATCCCAAAAACAATTAATTATCTAGATAATGTTGAAGTACGTGGCGAAATATTTATGAGCAAAGAAGCGTTTAATAATGCCAATAGAGAAAGAGAAGAAATGGGATTAGAACTTTTTAAAAATCCTAGAAATGCTGCTGCGGGTAGTGTGAGACAATTGGATAGCAAAATCGCTGCAAAGAGAAATCTTGACATGTTTATATATAATGTTGTAAGTCCTGATTCTCATAATTTAACAAATCATAGTGGAGCACTACTATTTGCTCAAAATTTAGGATTTAATATTAATCCACTTAGTCAAATATGCAAGAACATTGATGAAGTGATTGCCTATATTGAATTTTATACGCAAAAGCGTAATGATCTAGACTACGATATTGATGGAATTGTTGTTAAGGTTGACGATTTGAACTTGTACGATGAAATTGGATATACACAAAAGAGTCCTAAATGGGCAATTGCATATAAATTCCCAGCCGAAGAAGTAGTAACTAAGATTCATAAGATTACATTCCAAGTTGGTAGAACCGGACAAATAACGCCAGTTGCTAATTTAGACCCAGTTATTGTTCAGGGGAGTACGGTATCAAGAGCTACACTGCATAATGAAGATTATGTTGTAGAAAAAGATATCAGGGAAAATGATTATGTAATTATTCGAAAAGCAGGAGATATTATCCCTGAAGTAGTACGAGTGGTACTTGATAAAAGATCGCCAGATAGTATATCTTTTGCAATGATAAAACAATGTCCAGTATGTGGTGCCCCATTAACAAGAACAGACAGTGAAGCAGATTATTATTGTAGAAATGATTTTTGTGATGCAAAGAAAATCGAAGGGTTGATTCATTTTTCATCAAGAAAAACAATGAATATTGAAGGTCTAGGTGAAAAAATTGTTGAACAGTTTTATAATGATGGTTTGTTGAAAACAATTCAAGATATATATCTTCTTCATGAAAAACGTGACGAGCTAATTACCAAAGAAGGTTTTGGTGTAAAAAGTATTGATAAGCTTTTAGAGAATATTGAAATAAGTAAATCAAATAATTTAGATAAGCTAATTTTTGGTTTGGGAATTAGACATGTTGGTGAAAAGGTCTCAAAAGTAATTGCTTCTAACTTTACAAATATCTTTGATATGTTTAAAGTAGACATAGAAGATCTTGTTGCTATTGATGAAATTGGAGAGGTTATTGCCGAAAGTATTGTGCAATATTTTCGTGATCCAATGACGCGTGAATTGATTGATGATCTTTCTCGTTTTGGAGTAAATTTATATTATCAAAGTAATGTTAGTTTAAAAGATGAATTTGCTGGTAAAACATTTGTTTTAACGGGCAAATTGGAAGTATATAGTAGAGATGAAGCAAAAGCACTAATAGAGTCTTTTGGCGGTAAAGTATCAGGAAGTGTCAGTAAAAAAACATTCGCTGTAGTTGCTGGAAGTGACGCAGGAAGTAAACTAGATAAAGCGAATGAACTTGGTATCAAAGTATTAAGTGAACAGGAATTTAAGGACTTACTCGATAGGTGATTTATATGATAAATGAAATAGTAATTAAAGGCGCGAAAGAAAATAATTTAAAAAACATAGACGTTAGCATTCCTAAAAATAAGCTTGTTGTTATGACGGGTTTAAGTGGGAGTGGTAAGTCCTCTTTGGCGTTTGATACTATTTATAAAGAGGGTCAAAGAAGATATGTTGAGAGTCTAAGTGCATATGCTAGACAATTTTTGGGGAATATGGAAAAACCAAATGTTGAAAGCATTGAAGGACTTAGCCCTGCAATAAGTATTGATCAAAAGACAACTTCAAAAAATCCTCGAAGTACAGTTGGAACGGTAACTGAAATATATGATTATTTAAGACTTCTTTATGCTAGGATTGGAAAACCATATTGTCCAACGCATGGGATTGAAATATCTTCACAAAGTATTGAACAAATGACAAATAAAGTATTAGAAGTATCTGAAGGTAGAGTTGTTGTTCTTGCTCCGCTTGTAAAAGAACGCAAAGGGACTCACCAAAAAGTGTTCGAACAACTTAAGAAAGATGGATTTGTTCGAGTGAGAATCAATGGGGAAATACATGATTTAGATGAAGATTTTGATATGGATAAAAACAAAAGATATACGATTGAAGCTGTTGTTGATCGTTTGATTATTAAGGATGGAGTGCGTTCTAGATTGTTTGAGAGTATTGAGACTGCAACAAAGCTTGGTGAAGGTAAAGTTGTTGTCCTGATTAACAATGAAGAACATATTTTTAGTGAACATTATTCTTGTCCACAGTGTGATTTTAGTATTGGTGATTTAGAACCAAGATTATTTTCATTTAATGCACCGTATGGTGCATGCCCTGAATGTAATGGATTGGGACATAAGCGTAATATTGATCCAGATTTATTGATTCCTGACAAAAGCGTTTCTATCGAAGATGGCGCAATTAAGGGTTGGCAAAATACCGATACTTATACATTTTCCATGGTAAGACAAACAGCCAAACAATACGGGATTAATTTACATATGCCTGTCAAGGATATGAAAGAAGAAGATCTAAATGTCATTTTGTATGGTAGTAAGGATAAAATCAGTTTCGTTTTTGGTGGAAAAAGTGAAGACGGATACTTACATCAAAAAAATGATTTCTTTGAAGGTGTGGTCACCAATTTAGAACGAAGATACATGGAAACTACATCACGCTTTATGCGTGATTGGATTGAAACATATATGAGTGAAGTACCTTGTAATGCTTGTGGTGGAAGAAAGTTAAATGTCAAAGCATTGAGCGTGAAAGTTGGAGGAAAAGACATCATCCAAGTTACTGATTTAAGTGTAAAAGAACACCTTAAATTCTTACAGTCTCTTTCGTTGAATGAAACAGATCAAAAAATTAGTGAAATGGTTTTAAAAGAAATTATAGAACGTTTGTCATTTCTTGAAAATGTTGGGTTAAATTATTTAACATTATCTAGACAAGCAGCAACGTTAAGCGGAGGAGAAAATCAAAGAATCCGTTTGGCAACTCAAATTGGTTCACAATTAACGGGTGTATTGTATGTACTTGATGAACCTAGCATTGGGTTACATCAGAGAGACAATCATAAACTCATTGATACACTAAAAAAGATGCGTGATATCGGTAACACTTTAATTGTTGTTGAACACGATGAAGAAACCATGCGAGAAGCTGATCAAATTATTGATATCGGTCCAGGTGCGGGTTCGTTTGGTGGAGAAGTGACGTTCCAAGGAACATATGAAGAAATTCTTCAAGATGAAGCAAGCATCACAGGTGCATATTTGTCTGGAAGAAAGAAAATTGAAGTTCCAAAAGAGAGAAGACCACATTTGAATGGATATATTGAAATCAAAGGTGCAAGACAAAATAATTTGAAAGACATTGACGTTAAGATTCCCAAAGGCGTACTTACGGTGATTACTGGGGTAAGCGGAAGTGGGAAAAGCAGCTTGATTAATGAATGTCTTTATAAGGGATTGTCAAATCAAATTCATCGAAAGAAACTATCGTTGGGTGATTTTGATGGGCTTGTTGGAGCAGATGACTTTGAAAAGATAATTAACATAGATCAATCACCAATCGGTAGAACACCAAGGAGTAATCCAGCCACATACACAGGTGTTTTTGATGATATTCGTGATATTTTTTCGATGACTACAGAATCAAAGATGAGAGGCTATAAAAAAGGAAGATTTAGCTTCAATGTGAAAGGTGGTCGTTGTGAGACTTGTGGCGGAGACGGATTAATAAAGATTGAAATGCATTTTTTACCTGATGTTTATGTACCATGTGAAGCTTGTCATGGTAAACGATATAATAAAGAAACTCTTTCTGTAAAATACAAAGGGAAGAGTATTAGTAATGTTTTAGATATGACAATTGAAGACTCTGTGAGTTTTTTTGAGAATATTCCCAAAGCAAAATATAAATTAGAAACTTTACATGAAGTTGGCCTTGGATATTTGAAGATTGGGCAACCAGCTCCAACATTAAGTGGTGGAGAAGCACAACGTGTTAAGTTAGCCAAAGAACTCCATAAAAGAATTACGAACAGTACGTTATATATTCTAGATGAACCTACAACTGGATTGCATACAGATGATGTGAAAAGACTTTTAAACGTCATCCAACACATTGTTGATTTAGGGGCAACTGTCGTTATAATTGAACACAATCTTGATGTAATTAAGGTTGCAGACTATGTTGTGGACTTGGGACCTGAAGGTGGAGATTTGGGTGGAGAAGTTATTGCTGTAGGAACACCAGAAGAAGTGAGTAAAAATAAAAGAAGTTACACTGGGCATTACTTAAAGAGTGTATTAGAGGTATAAACATGGATAATAATCAAAAGAAAGAAAATTCAGCGGAAGAGAAAGCTGAAATAGAAAATCTTCTGAAAGCGATTGAAGAACTAGAAAAAGCTAAAAAAGAAGATGATAATAACAAAAAACGACCACGAAATTTTATAGCGATTGAATTTGGTGGTGTTTTCCATCACAACTTTTATGTTAATTTTGTTTTTAATTTTATTTTAAATCTAACGTTATCCTATACCATTATTGAATTATTTAATTTTGCAGATTATGATAACATTGTTGTGTTTATTTTGTTTATCTTATTTTACACAATATCAGAAACATTTTATCGTTCATATGTTTTGTTAAATTACTTTCAATATGTGATAAAATCATTTGGGTTTATATTTTATTTTGGATATGTAATAATTGTTTATCTTTTAGATTCATTTGTATTTGTAGATTCAATTCATTTTAATGAGGGTTCATATTTAGTTGTTTTTGTTGGAATATTCACTATAATTAGATATATACTCAGTACTTTATTGAGACAGAATTTTAGAAAAAGAAATTTGAGGTGATCTGATGGAGTTTACAGTGAGAGAATTCATTGCTGATTTTGGCTATGAAGTTGTAAGTGGAAATGCAGGACTGGATAATATTATTTCAAAACCACAAGTGTCAAGACCAGGTGTTGAACTAGCTGGGCTATTTGATTTCTATGAATATGATAGAATTCAAGTCATGGGGAGCAAAGAAGTTACTTTTTTTGGCTGGTTAAACTATAATGATCAAGAGATACGAGTTAATATGTTGTTTGAAAAAAGACCTCCGATGTTTGTCTTTTCCAAAAATACAGATATTCCTGATGTATTCATCAGAAAAGGGAATGATTATGCTATTCCGGTTATTAAAGCTCCTAAAAAAACGAGTGCTTTAATGAGTAGCTTATATCAGTATCTTAATAGTAAAATGGCTGATCGTTTGAGTCTTCATGGTACATTGGTTGACATAAGTGGAGTCGGTGTTTTAATTCGTGGGAAGAGCGGTTTAGGAAAAAGTGAGATTGCTCTAGAATTGGTTAGAAGAGGGCATCAACTGGTTGCGGATGATCGTGTAGATGTGTACCAACGAGAATTGGGAATTGTTGTTGGAGAAGCGCCAGAAATTCTTCGAGAATATTTGGAAATAAGAGGTATTGGGATAGTTAATGTTGTAAAGCTTTTTGGAGCGAAAGCATATAAAGAAAATAAAAAAATTATGTTAGTTGTTGACCTTGAACTTTGGGATAATAATAAAGATTATGATCGCTTGGGACTGGTAGACGAAAAAATTATGTTGTTTGATACATCGGTTTCTTTGGTTCGCATTCCTGTTTCAGAAGGTCGAAATATTGCTTCTCTTGTTGAAGTAGCAGCTATGAATCAACGCTTAAAATTCTTAGGAACAAATACAGCAAAAGATTTTGTGGAAACTGTTGATTCAAGAATTAAATTAAAAAAATAATATAAAGGTGGTTTTACGATGCATGTATTTGATCCAATTTCAAACGTCTTTTTAGACTTAGGATTTATTACCTGGTATAAATATAGTGTAATGATTTTAATAGGTCTTATTATTGCTATTTTATTAGGGTTAAAAGAAGGTAAAAAATTAGGAATTAGTGCGAATGATATTATTGATGGAGTCATCATCGTTGTACCGTTATCCATTATTGGTACAAGATTATGGTATGTTATCTTTGAATGGCAACAATACGCTGGTGATTTAATTAGTATATTCCGTATAAGTGATGGTGGACTAGCCATCCATGGTGGGTTTATTACTGCTATCATTAGCTCTTATTTCTATACGAAATACAAAGGAATTAATTTGTTTAGAGCGCTCGATATTATTACACCAGGTTTCTTAATCGCCCAAGCATTCGGTAGATGGGGTAATTTCTTTAATCAAGAAGCACATGGTGGAGTAATTGGAGGAATTACAAATGGCGTTGAAAACTATACGTTAGATCAACAAAGAGAATTTTTAAGTGGGACATTACATTTGCCTGATTACATAACGAATAATATGTATTTATATGGACCAGATGGACTTAATTATTATCATCCGACTTTTTTGTATGAGTCTATTTGGAATTTAGTAGGCTTTGGAATCATGTTGGTGTTGAGAAGAACTAAATTGATTCGTTCTGGAGATTTATTTGCATTTTACCTTGTTTGGTATGGTGTAGGAAGATTCTTTATTGAAGGTATGAGAACTGATTCTTTGTATATTGGAAATACAGGATTAAGAACTGCCCAAATTATTTCTTTGGTTATGATTGTAATTGCTGTTATCTTTGTTGTCTTAACAAGAACAGTTTGGAAACAAATGCGTTATCGTGATGCTTTAGCAGAAAATGCTTTATAATATAAAATTGAGGTGATAATGATGAATGAATATGATGTAATAATTATTGGAGCAGGGCCTGGTGGTATGACAGCTGCTTTATACACACAACGTGCAAATTTGAAAACATTGATGCTTGAAAAAGCAGCTCCTGGTGGGAAAATGATGACCACTTGGGAGGTAGAAAATTATACTGGATTAGGAAAAGTAAGTGGATTTGAAATCAGTGAAAAAATGTTTAATCACACACAAGAATTGGGTGTGGAATACAAATATGGTGATGTAACTAAAATTATTGATTTAGGTGATTATAAAGAAATTCACACAGCAAGTAATGAAGTGTATAAAACGAAAGCAGTTATCATTGGTACTGGAACTGTTCCACGTGGAACAAATGCTCCTGGCGAAGCAAGATTGACTGGTCGTGGAGTTAGTTGGTGTGCAATTTGTGATGGAGCTTTCTTTAAAGACCGTGACATTGTAGTTGTTGGTGGAGGAAATAGTGCGATTGAAGAAGCAATCTACCTAACAAAAATTGTAAAACACATTACTGTGGTAAATATTCTTGAAACGCTTCAAGCAGATGCTAAGGCTGTTACATTGGCCAAAGAAACGAACAAGATGGACTTTATGCTTGGATATGAAGTTGTTTCATTTAACGGTGAAAATCAACTGGAAACAGTTACTGTTAAACATGCAAAGACTGGTGAAGTTACAGATATTGTAGCGGAAGGTGCATTTGTCTTTATCGGCCAAGTACCTGAAACTTCATTTGCCAAAGATTTGGGTATTACTAATAAATGGGGATATATCGTAACGAATCAAAAAATGGCTACTGCAGTTGATGGAATTTATGGTATTGGTGATGTAATTGAAAAAGATTTGCGTCAAATAATTACCGCAGCTAGCGATGGTTCAATTGCCGCTGTTGAAGTATCAAAGTACATTGAAAAATTAGATAAAAAACTATCATAGGAGCGAAAGCTCCTTTTTTAGTAATTATAGACTTTTTAACAAACAAATGTTATAATTAAAAGACCAAAAAGAAGGTTGTGACACTATGAGTTTTGCATCTAACACAAAAAGCGAACTATTAAGTATTAAAGCTGATAATTGCTGTAAACTGGCAGAATTATCTGCTCTTTTACGTTTGAATGGAAATGTTAACTTATCTAGTGAAGGACTCAGAATTGAATTTACGACAACCAATATTCAAATCGCGAGAAAAGTGATTAAAAACACAAAAGATCTATATAAAATCGAAGTAGACATTATGTCTAAAAAACAAATGAAATTAAATAAGAACGATATATTTATAATCGTGATTCGAAACAAAGCTAGTGAAATTATCAATGAACTAGGATTACTTCATAATAGTGAAAGTTTCCAGCAGGAAATGGATGATACTTTATTGGTTAAAGACTGTTGTAAGAGAGCGTATTTACGTGGGGCATTTTTGGCATCTGGATCGATTAATTCGCCAACAAGTAGTAGCTATCATCTTGAGATTCATTCGCAAGATGAAACACATGCAGAAATGTTAAAGGATTTACTAAACGAGTATTATTTAAATGCAAAAGTGACAAAGAAAAAACGTGGTTTTATTACCTATATTAAAGAATCAGA
>JAFGXW010000009.1 GCA_016936415.1 Bacilli bacterium
ATTTTTTTTTCATTAAATCACCTAGTTATTATTTTAACACAATGTTTATTGAATTAAAATAAGATAAAAAAATAACAACCCTCAAAGATTGTTATTTTTTGTTTTTAAATAGACAAGTAAAATTGAAATATCAGATGGATTTACACCACTAACTCGAGAAGCTTGACCTATAGTTAGTGGCTTAATTTTGGAAAGTTTCTCTCTAGCTTCTTTGGCTAAATTACTTATCGAAAAATAATCTATATCTTTTGGAATAGCGTAGTCTTCCATTTTTAAAAGTTTTTCTGCTTGTTTCTTCGCTTTTTCGATATATCCTTCATACTTTATCTCTATTTCAGCTTGCTCAAGTACTTCAAATGAATATGTCGATAAATCAATCCAATTGCTCAAATCATTAATTTCTAACTCTGTTCTTCTTAAGAGGCTAGATAAAGTTGATTTGTCCTTAAGTGGCACCGAATTCATTTTCTCTAATATTTTGTTTGTATTTTGATTTGGTAAAATGATAAAATTTTCAAGTTTTAATCTCAACTCTTCAATTAAACTTATTTTTTTCTCTAATTCCTGTAACTGTTTATAATCTACAAGCCCAACAGAATTTCCATATTTTCTTATTCTAATGTCGGCATTATCATGACGTAATAATAATCTATACTCTGCTCTAGAAGTTAATAGGCGATATGGATCTGTTACTCCCTTTGTAACCAAATCATCAATTAGAACCCCAATATATGCTTCATGTCGTTTTAAGACAAGAGGTTCCTTCCCTTCAAGTTTTAAAGCAGCATTTATTCCGGCCATTAGTCCTTGACAAGCTGCTTCCTCATAACCACTTGTTCCATTTACTTGCCCAGCAAAGTATAAACCTTCATATGCTTTACTTTCTAATGTTGGATATAAAACTCTAGCATCTATAGCATCATACTCAATTGCATATGCGTATTTAGCAATAACTGCATTTTCTAATCCTACAATCGATTTAATCATTTTATCTTGAATATGATGTGGCATAGAAGTAGAAAATCCTTGAACATATATTTCATCAATAAATTGACTTTCTGGTTCTAAAAATATTTGATGCCTTAATTTATCGCTAAATCTAACTATTTTATCTTCAATTGAAGGACAGTATCTTGGTCCAACTCCTTCTACCACTCCACTAAACATAGAAGATTTGTTTAAATTGAGATTAATAATTTCATGAGTTTCTTCATTTGTATATGTCAAATAACATGGCAATTGTTTATCGATATCCAAATAACTAACCTTATCAAAGCTAAACCAACGTGGGACTTGATCTCCATTGTGAATTTCCGTCTTCGAAAAATCAATTGAATCTCTTTTTATTCGCGGAGGAGTACCAGTTTTCAATCTAACTGTTTCAAACCCTAGTGCTCTTAACTGAGGGCTCAATCCTTCTGAAGCCTTTTGCTTATCTGGTCCACTTTTTGTTACTTGATCACCAACAAGAATTTTAGATTGCATGTACGTTCCGGTAGTAATAATTACAGCGTTTGACCTAATTATGGTCCCGTCTTCAAGTATTATGCCTTTAATCTTTTTTTCTTCAAGGTATAGTTTATCTACATATGCTTCGATCACATCTAGATTAGGTTGTTTTAGTATGGTTTTTTGCATTTCTAGCGAATAAGTGACTTTATCACTTTGTGCTCTGAGTGCTCG
The DNA here is from genome assembly GCA_016936415.1 of Bacilli bacterium. Classification (GTDB taxonomy): domain Bacteria; phylum Bacillota_I; class Bacilli_A; order Izemoplasmatales; family Izemoplasmataceae; genus JAFGXW01. The sequence continues at coordinate 1,684 of JAFGXW010000009.1, forward strand.
CACAGCAGGACCTTTAGACACGTTTAAAAGACGCATTTGGAGTGCTGTTTTATCAGTGTTTTTCGCCATCTCGCCTCCAAGCGCATCAATTTCTCTTACTACAATACCTTTAGCAGGTCCTCCAATTGAAGGATTACAAGGCATTGAAGAAATCATTTGAATGTTTCCTGTAACCAACAGTGTAGAATGGTTCATTCTTGCAGAAGCTAGTGCAGCCTCACTGCCCGCATGACCTCCACCTACAATTATTATATCGTACATATTATCACCTTTTTATAATGACATTCTATTACTAATCAATAAAATAGTAAAGCATATAAACCTTAAATCTTTAATTATTTACATTATTATCGTATAATATCACATAAGAGGTGATTCTATGGAAAATACGACTATTTTAATTATAGAAGATGAACCAACAATTAATAGAATTGTAGCAAATTATTTTAAAAAAGAAAATTATACAGTCCTGAGTGCCCTTGATGGATTCAAAGGACTTCAGTTATTTAATAGTCATAAGGTTGATTTAATTTGCCTCGACATCATGATGCCCAATATTAATGGATGGGATGTTGCAAAAACAATAAGAGAAACTTCCAATATTCCAATTATTATGATGAGTGCTTTATCAGAAGAAGAAGACATTTTAAAAGGATATTCTTTAAAGGTTGATGATTACATTACAAAACCATTTAACCCAAAGATATTAATCGCAAAAGTACGTAATCTTTTGGATCGAATTTCAAATCCGACGCTTGAACAAAATGTCGCAGGAATTCTTGAAGTTTCCGGAATAAAAATGAATCTTGATACGCACAAAGTATATATTCATAACCAAGAAATTGATTTATCCAAAACAGAATTTGATTTGTTAGAATATTTCTTAAAACATCAAGGTAAGATATGTTCTAGAAATCTTCTTCTAGATGAGGTATGGGGAATTGATGTCTATGTTGAAGACCGAATTGTTGATACTTATGTTAAAAAACTTCGTAAATATTTAGGAGAAAATGCAAACTATATAAAAACAGTTTTTGGAGTGGGGTATCGATTTGAAGTCCTGGACTAATAATTTATTGAGACATATAAAAAAATTTCCTAAATATTTGAAAAATATCTTTGGTATTTTTAAGGCAAGATCAATGTCGACTCAACTCATTATCACTATTATATTAATATTTACATCATTTTTTTTACTACAAGCAATTTTAAACGCACAATTCTTTTCTAACTATTACACCGAACAGGCATTTAATTCTATCCAAACTGATTTATTGGAATACATTGATAACATGGATAATCCAAATAGTGATTTGTATGACGAAATGTATAAATTTACTTCAACAAGAAACGCATATAGTGTTATAGTAAGCAAAGATTTCAGAATTCTTTTATCCTCATACACTGATTACACAATTGTTTTAAAGGACGCAGAAACTGATTTATTATATACCATAATTATCCCCAATAATGACTATTCCTATACGTTAAATGAGACATTGTCAGTAAATCTGTATGAATATAACGAGAATTTTTATGGACCATCAACCATTACAACACAAAACGACAACGTGATTTTTTCTAATAATTCGTTGTGTTCAGTTGAAATTGGCTGTATTTCAATATCTGGAACAGTTGAAGAAATCAATAAACCAAATAACTTGAACTATCTATTTCAAGAAAATAGTATAGTCAACCAAGAGATCACAAAACTCACCACTACTGATTTAAACGATAAAGCTTACGAATATGGTTGGTGGTATAAGTCAACAAATGGACCTGTTGACACTCTTGTTTTTATTCACGAAGTAAGAACTTGGAATTACGTTGTTACGATTATTCCAATTGAAGATACTAGTACAATAATCAATATCATTTCGACATATAATTATTATGTTTATCTGACCGCAATTGTAATCATATTTTTATGGAGTTTTAGGTTATCAAGTATTATTTCAAAACCAATACAAAATATTGAGTTGGTAACCAGGGAAATTGCGGAATTAAACTTCAATGTGGAAGCCCATGAATATAATAACCGTGAAAACACCTCCTTAAGTAAAAGTATAAATTTAATTGCTAAAAACTTAAAGAATGCTTTAGAAACACTAAATAATAAAAATGACGAGCTTACCAATCTTTATGAAGAACAAACACAACAAGTCACCTTAAAGAAACAACTCGTATCTTCTATTTCTCACGAGTTAAAAACTCCTTTAATGATTATGCAAGTCACAATTCAAGGAATCATTGATGGTATCATTCCAGTTGAAGATCAGGAAAAAGAATTATTAAATGTAGTAGAAGAAATTAATAAATCATCTGTAATGATACAAGATATGCTTCAAATTTATCGCCTAGATGATGCAAATTCTGAATTAGAACTCTCCGAGTTTAACTTTTCAAATATGGTGAATTTCTTTATTAAAGATTTTGAAAGCATTATTAAGCAATATGAACTTATAGTAGAAACTAACATCAAGGATAATACCCTAATTGAGGCAGATCAAAAATTAATCAGCCGTGTCATATCAAATTTTTTTACAAATGCAGTAAAATACACTCCTGAAGGGCAAAGAATCTCAGTGGTGGTTGAAGAAATTGAAAATTCGATTTATTTCGAACTGACTAATTATGGTGTAACAATTAAAGAAGAGGATTTAAAAAGTGTTTGGATGCCATTTTTTAGAGGTCAAAGAGACAATCTTGAGCAAAGACTAAAGACCAAGGGAACGGGAATTGGTTTATATTTGGTAAGTGAAATATTAAAAGCTCACAACTGTGAATTTGGTATCAACAATGTCATAAACGGAGTAAGAGTCTATTTCTATATTTCCAAAACACAACAATAAGTTTGTTGTTCAATATAAAAAACACACTTCACCATACAATTGTATGAAAAAAGTGTGTTTTTTATATTAATTCTAGTTTCTTAAAGATATTAAATATTCCATTTTTATCTACATCATCTGTAATATATTTTGCTGAATCTTTCAATTCTTGACAAGCATTACCCATCGCAATACCAACTTCTACTAGTTTGATCATAGATATATCGTTAAACCCATCACCTACTGCAATGGTATCTTTGATATCTATGCCTAAATCATCTATTAATGCTCTTACACCAACATCTTTTAACCCTCCAATGGGATTCACATCAATACCATATGGATTTGAATAGTTAAAAGAAAGTGTGGGGAAAACAGCTTCGAATTTTTTATAGTCAGGTTTATCATAAAATAAAACCATTTGTAAAATATCGTGATCCAAATGGTAATCCTTCCATATTTTAGGATATTCAAGATGAAAAATATCACTAAACTTTTTTGAAAACCCACTGTCATCACTATTGATAGTATAGTCTGTTTTGCTTTCAAAACCAACATCAATTCCGAGTTCAAGGGATAAATCAACAATTTTTTGTACGACATCTTTTTCAATATATTGTGCCAATACTACTCGATCTTTATGAACAACTAACCTTCCATTTGCTCCAATATAAGTGTCAATGTTGAGTTTCTTATCGATGCCATAAAATAATGACGGTACTCTACCTGTACTTAAAATTACCATATGTCCGTTATCTTGAAGTAATTTTATTGCGTTTACTGTTGATTCAGGAACGCTATTTGTCTTATGATCAATAATTGTGCCATCTAAATCTAAAAATATATATTTTTTAGACATTTTCAATGATTTGTTTGACAGTACGGTAATTCAAATTCCCTGTCCCTACAACCTTTTCATTAATTACCAATGCAGGAGTAGACAAAACTCCATATAAAGATATTTCCTCAAAATCTTGGACTTTTTCTATTGTTGCTTCAATCTCTAATTCACGGCAAGCAGACTGCACATTATTGTATAGAATAATACATTTTGGGCATCCACCGCCTAAGATTTTAATATTCATTTTTTCCTCCTAATTAAGTTAGTAAATATCTGATTAAATCAGTATTATCGTTTAAAAAATCCTCATCAATTCGATATTTTATCATATTTTTCTCGCGCTTGAAAGAGACAACATAACTTTCTTTTAATAGTTTTAAATGTTTCGATGTATTTGCCTGTTTTATCGCTAGTAATTCCTCAAGCTCACTAACACAAAGTTCATCATACTCAAGCAATTTCATAAATATATGATATCTTGTATCATCTGATAATAGTTTCAATATTCGTAATTTTTCCATAAGTGACCTCCATTACTCAACAGTAATACTACTATATAGTTATATTACCATAGAGTAGTTTAATTATCAATAAAAAAACATCTCTTATCAAGCATCCTCACTCACATAAATAGAAAACTTATGGCTGCTTCGTTCCCGACCTGACCAAGTTCGCTACTACCTATTGAATGAGGATGATTGATAAGAGATGAAATTAATTCTTTCTAATTTCCTTGAAAAAATCTGTCACAATTTGAGAACACTCTTTTTCAAGTACTCCCTTTTCAATAATTACTTGATGATTAAATGGAAGTTCAAATAGATTTACCACGCTGGTGTGTGAGCCTGATTTGGCATCTGTTGCGCCATACACGATATTTTTCATTCTAGATTGTATGATTGCACCAGCACACATTGGGCATGGTTCAATTGTAACATATAAGGTACAACTGTCAAGCCTCCAGCTCTTCAATTTTTTATTTGCTTTTTGGATAGCTAAAATTTCTGCGTGCCCAGTTGCTAATTTAGATTTCTCTCTTAAGTTATG
>JAFGXW010000068.1 GCA_016936415.1 Bacilli bacterium
AATATTTTTGGTTCAGACTTTGTAAAAGTAAAAAAGGAGAGTAAATAATGAATCCAGGTATGATTAAAAAGTTACAAAAAATGCAAAAAGATATGGTAAATGCGCAAAAGGAACTTGAAGCATCAACATTTTATGGTAGCGCTGGTGGACAAATGGTGAAAGTAGAATTCACAGGAGATCGTAAAATGAAAAATATAGTTATTCAAGGTGATGCGATGGAATCACTTGATGATTTAGAACTATTACAAGACACCATAGTTGCTGCTGTAAATGATTGTATTAAAAAAATTGATGATGAAACTGAAAGTGTAATGTCACAATTTACTGGCGGAGGTATGCCAGGGTTATTTTAAGGATGTGATGATATGAAGTACCCAGAAGCGATTGATTCTTTAATCGAGGCACTAAGAAAATATCCTGGTGTTGGAAGAAAAACAGCTGAACGTTATGCATTATATACAGTGAATCGATTCTCAGAAGAAGATATTGATAATATTGTTTCAGCATATTTAAAAATTAAAGAAGATATTTTTAAGTGTCCAATATGTGGAAATATCACAGATACAGATCCTTGTTATATATGTAAGGATGAATCTAGAGATCAAAGTACAATGATTGTAGTTGAAGATGCTAGAGATATTATTGTTATGGAAAAAATTAATAAGTATCATGGACTTTATCACGTACTAAATGGTGCTATTTCTCCCAGTGAAGGTGTTGGTCCAGAAGACATCAACATTAAAGGACTTTTGGAGAGGTTAAAGAACGAAGCCTTTAAGGAAGTTATTTTAGCAACAAACTTAAGTAATGAGGGAGAGATTACAGCTCAATACATAAGTAGATTATTAGAAGGAACAAATATTCTTGTTACAAGGATTGCCCATGGTATTCCCGCTGGTGGAAATATTGAATACGCCGATGAAATTACCATCTTTAAAGCAATCGAAGGAAGAAGAAAAATATAAAAAAGTTAAAAATTCATAATATTTACACAAGTTATTTGTTATAATGTAGTTAGAAATTACGGAAGAGGTGGTTTATAGTGTTAGATAATTTACCGTTTATCGATACGTTACAAAATTTTTTCAATATTGATACTTATTTACAACAAGCATATGACTTTATTATTGCCTTAAGTTATGTAGAAAAACTTGTAGGAGTTTTACTAGCTGGAATCATTGTAGTGTTAGGTGTATTTGAATTGGTTAAAAAATTATCAAAACTAATCATTGTAGTTGCTATCTTAGCTGGACTTTGGGTATTATATAATCAAGGTATCTTTGACGGCTTGATTGGTTGATAAAAAGGGACGAGTAGTCGTCTTTTTTTATTGCCATTATTTATAAAAAAAATACATTAGTTCATAAAATGTAACCGTTTCTAAATTTTATAAAAATAATTTTAAAATTAACCAAAAATGTTGTATAATATAATGTTAAACGAATATGATTTAGGAGAGATAGAATGGAAATTAAATTACAGAATTTAACAAAAGTTTTCCAAGCAAAAGATAAAACAGAAACAATTGCTGTTAATTCTTTAGATATTACCATCCCTGCCGGAAAATTAATTGGTTTATTGGGACCGAGTGGTTGCGGAAAATCAACAACATTATACATGATTGCAGGATTGCTTAAACCTACTGAGGGTAAAATCTTCTTCGGAGACGAAGATGTGACAGAAAAAGCACCTGAAGACAGAGGAATCGGACTTGTTTTTCAAAACTATGCATTGTATCCGCATATGACAGTTAGACAAAACATTATGTTTCCCCTTGAAAATTTAAAAGTACCTAAAGCAGAAGCAATGGTAAGAGCACAAGAAATGGCTGATTTAGTTGGAATTGGGGAATTAATGGATCGTAAACCAAAACAACTTTCAGGTGGACAACAACAACGTGTTGCTATCGCTCGTGCTTTAGTTAAAAAACCTCGAGTTTTACTATTAGACGAACCATTAAGTAATCTTGATGCTCGTTTAAGACTTCAAACTCGTGAAGAAATTAAACGTATTCAAAGAGAAACTGGTATTACAACAATATTTGTTACACATGATCAAGAAGAAGCAATGAGCATTAGTGATGAAATTGTTTTAATGGAAGTTGGGTTTAAACGACAAGTAGGTATCCCTCAAGACGTTTATGATATGCCAGAAAACTTATTCTCTGCAAAATTCTTAGGTACGCCTCCAATCAATCTTTTTGAAGGTTCGATAAAAGAAGGAAAAGTAACTTTATTTGGAGGAGTTATTGAAAAAACAAAAGCAAAAGATATTGAATCTTGCTGGATAGGTATTAGACCTGAAGGTTTCCTTGTTGATAAAGAAGGGCCACTAGAGCTTCATATTGATATGGTTGAAACGATTGGTAGAGATACTTCTTTAGTAATTAAAGATGAAAAAAATAATACAAGATCGTTTAGAGTTATTGTTGATTCTTCAAATCGTATATTACCAGGTGATAAAGTTAAATTTAGCGTCAAGCCAAGCAAGTTATTCTTATTCGACAAAGTGACTGGAGAAAAACTAGGCTAATGTTAGAAGAAAAAAATAATTTAAAGGCTTGGTTATATTTATCACCAGCACTGGTGTTATTGGCGGTATTTACCTTTTATCCATTATTTAATGCTTTCTATTTGGTGTTCTTAAAAGATTTCAACTATTTGTTAAGAGAATTTGATGGGTACACTTTATTAGGAAACTTTAGTTATGTTGTAAGAAATCCTAACTTTAAACAAGCAATGATCAATACTTTCTTTATTGTGTTTGTATCAGTGCCTGTATCGGTTATGATCGCATTATTCGTATCAGTAGCTTTGAATTCAATCAAAAAGTTACAAGGATTTTTTCAAACAATCTATTTTTTACCATACGTAACAAATGCAATTGCAGTTGGTATGGCATTTGCCTTTATATTCCATCAAGACTATGGATTAATTAACACATTTCTTGGTTGGTTTAATGTCAATCCAATTAACTGGGTTGGTACTGGAGCGTCATGGGGAAATGCAATGTTTTCATTATTGGTTTACACCATTTGGGGAGGATTGGCTTTTAAAATCATGATCTTCTTGAGTGGATTACAAAGTATCGATAAACAATACTACGATGCTGCTAGAGTAGATTCTACTCCTAGAAGACGCGTTTTCACAAAAATTACAGTACCATTATTATCACCTATGATTTTATATATCGTAATCACTTCGTTTATTGGTGCGTTTAAAGCATACGCTACTGTAGTTGGTATGTTTGGTGTAGGACTTGGCCCTGCTGGTAACCCTAAATCGATGATTACAATGGTTGCTTTGGTATATGATGCCTTAGAACATACGGGTAGTATCGGAGCAATTAGTGAAGCAGCTGCAGCTTCAATCATATTATTTTCAATCACACTTCTTTTTACGATAATCCAAATGTGGGTAAGTAAAAAGAGAGTACATTATTAAAGAGGTGCAAAATGGAAAATAGTATAAAAATTGATAAAGTTTCAAGAAGAAATAAAATAATTGCCAAGGTTTTTGTTTATTTCTTTCTAGTATTATTTGCAGTAATAATACTAATACCATTTTATTGGATGGTTTTAACATCAGTAAAAAGTATGCAAGATTTAACAGTTACACCACCAATCTTATTTTTACCTTTTGATAGATGGAGACTGGATAATTTTCAAAGTGCATTAAACGCTGCACCATATTTGATTTTCATGAGAAATACAGTAATTGTTTCGTTCTTATCAACAGTTGGAACAATCTTCACTACAATATTTGCTGCTTTTGCATTTTCAAGATTAAATTTTAAGGGAAGAGATACATTGTTTATGATTTTATTATCATCAATGATGATTCCTGGAGAAATGTTTGTAATCACTAACTTTATTACTGTGTCTGACCTTGGTTGGTTAGGATCGAATAATGTATCACAAACATATGGAGATGCATTAAAGGCGCTATCGTTACCATTTATGACAAGTATATTCTACATATTTTTCTTAAGACAAACCTTTAGACAAATACCAAATGAATTATACTATGCTGCAAAAGTAGACGGAACTTCTGACTTTAAGTACTTATGGAGAATCATGGTTCCTATCGCGAAACCAACAATAATCACGATCATTATTTTAAATGCAATGGGAACATGGAACGCATATATTTGGCCAAACTTAGTTACGGATAATGTAAACTTCCGTTTGGTAACAAATGGATTGCGTACTGCTTATAATCAACTAAGTGGACAAGTTATATATAATGAACAAATGGCAGCTGCATTAATCGTTACCTTGCCGTTATTAATTGTTTTCTTCTTACTCAAAAAATATATCATGCGTGGTGTTTCAAGAAGTGGAATTAAAGGTTAATCTTTGCCTTATAATAAAATAAATTATTGGAGGAAAAAAATGAAAAAGTTATTAGTGTTTATGTTATCTTTATCTTTGGTTTTGACTCTTTCTGGTTGTTATAGTAAAACAGGAGAAACTGAAACTGAAGGTGTCGTAGTATTGGCTGAATTACCAGATGAAGAAATTAATATTACATTCTGGCATATTTATGGACAAGGAAAATCTGAATTATTAGATGCTTTAATTGCTGAATTTGAAGAAATGTATCCTAACATCACTGTTGAATCGATTTCTCAAGGTTCTTATACAGATTTAAAGAGCAAAGCAATTTCTTCTATTAGCGCAGGAAATACTCCAGACTTATTGGTTGGGTATCCAGACCATTTTGCTGAATATTTAAATGGAAATGCAATCATTCCTTTAGATTTATTCATCAATGATGAAACTTGGGGTGTAGATTTAACTGATTTTATTGACTCATATGTAGAAGAAAATTCACAATATGAGGGTGGCGTTATGTATTCAATGCCATATTCAAAATCAACTGAAATGATGGTCTATAATAAAACGGTATTTGATCATTACGGAATCACATTATCAAACACTGAGCCTGTAACTTGGGAAGAATTAGAAACTTATGCAACTCAAATTGTTGGCGACGGAGAATTCCAATGTGATTATCTAGTGAACTATGACTCAAGTGCAAACTTATTCATCAATGCTAGCCGTCAATGGGATGGACAATATACCAATACAGCTGGTGAAGTTTTAGTAGATGATGCAAACACAGTTTCTATGTTGAACTACATGAGTGGATTATTTGATAGTAAAACATTGGCTTTACCAATAGCTTGGGATGAATCATATGGATCTGCAAACTTCCTTAAAGGTGATGTTTGTATGACAATTGGATCTACTGCTGGTATTGCTTACAATATTCCTTTACCAGGTAATGTTGGTAAATTTGGACAATTCGAAGTTGGAATTGCACCAATTCCTCAAAAAGAGGGTGGCGTTAATTCTGTTATGCAACAAGGTCCAAACATTGCTATCATGTCAGATACGACAGATGCTGAAAGATTGGCTTCTTGGTTATTAATTAAACATTTAACAAGTGCTGAAGCAACTGCACAATGGGCTATTGATACAGGTTACTTACCAGTTAGATACTCTGGATATGAAAGTGCTGAATATCAAGCGTTCTTAGATACAGCTAATTATGATCCTGACTGGAAATATCAATCAATGACTGCAAATGCAGCTTATGCACAAGTAGATTTCTTCCAGTATGATCCTGCATTTGCAAATCGCGTAACTTCTTCAGATGTTCGTGACGAAGCAGGTCTTGCTTTAGAAGCAATATTTGCAAAAACAAAAACTGTACAAGAAGCAATTGCTAATATGATTGCTCAACTAGTGTGGTAAAAAGATAGGATTTGGTTTAATTGAAAAAGATAGCTTTATATTTAATGACTTTCATGATTGTGGCAACACTTGCTGCATGTGAAAAAGATCCAACTGATCCGATTATTGACGAAGTAGATACTACATTATATACAACTTTCACGGATGAATTGGTTATGGATGTAGATTATGCGTCAAAGAATTTTATAACGGATGGAATAGGAGAAGCTACACTTGTTAGCTGTACGGACGGAGACACTGCTAGATTTTCAAACGGATCTATTACATTTGCGGTTAGATTTTTGGCAATTGATACACCAGAATCTACTTATAAATTTGACCCGTGGGGGAAGAGTGCTAGTGCATTCACTTGTGATAAACTGACAAATGCTACTACGATTGTTCTTGAATCAGATGCACCTGGAGCTGCAGTAACTGACGGAAACGAAAGATACCTAGCTTGGGTATGGTATGATGGAAGATTACTAAATTTAGAATTAATTGAGCAAGCTTATAGTGTCGCAAAAGGAGCAGCAGGGTCACGTTATGAGGAAATAATTTATGCTGCTGAAATTAAAACACAAGAAACAAAACGTCGTATTTGGGGAGAAGAAGATCCAAGTTATGACTATAGTTTAGAAGGTTCGCAAATTACAATAGAAGAACTGGTGACAAATCAAACAAATTATGTTGGACTAAAAGTGGTAATCACTGGTACGGTTACGAGTGTAATTGGTGGGCATCCATATATTGAGAGTAATGGATTTGGAGTATATGTGTACTTAGGGTATGAATATACTAGTAAGTTAGTTGTTGGGAATGAAGTTACACTTTCTGGATTAACACCGACTTATTATCCTGACCCTGAAACAGGAGCTCTACAATTGGTGGGATTTAATAAGAAAAATATTATTATTGTTTCAACTGATAATGAAATGGTACCAACACTTAAAGAAGTTAAAGATTTAACGATTCTTGATGTTGGATCATATGTTAAAGTTGAAGGGATAGAAGTGGTTAGTATATATACGAGTACTACTTCTGGAGATCATACGATTACCTGTAAAGATAATTTAGGTAATATTATTGATGTTCACGTGCAAGGAAATGTAACTCGAACACAAATCAACAACATGTTTGTTGTTGGAAGCTTTGTCGATGTTGTCGCACCGCTAGGTCGCTATATGGAAATATTCCAATTGGAAATTGAGACACTAGACAGTGTGAACTCTATTGAATAAAAAAATAGGAGGAAGAAAATGAAAAAAGTTTTAACGATTATTGCTTTATTTAGTTTAGTTTTAACTCTTGCAGCATGTAAAAAAGATCCTGTTGTAACTGGGCCAACAGATGCTGAGTTAGTTGCTGAAGCAAAAACTGCTTTGTTATTAACTAATTTAGATAGTGTTACACAAGATTTGAGTTTACCAAGCTCTGGACTTCATAGTTCAGTTATTACATGGTCATCAAGTAATACAGCTTTCTTAGCTAATGATGGTTCTGTAACTCGTCCAGCTGTTGGAGAAGCAAATGCTGTTGTTACTTTAACTGCAACAATCACAATTGGTGATGAAAGTGATACAAAAGAATTTGCTGTTCGTATCATTGCTGCTGTTCCAACATTAGATGTTACAATTGCTGTATTTAATACAAGCGAAGTAGCTGTTGGAGATGACGTAGTTGTTACTGGTGTTGTGTTTGGTATTGTAACTGGTGCTGGTGTTCATATTTATGATGGTACTGGATTCGTTTATGTTTATGGTTCTACTACTGCAGTAATTGGTGATGAAATCACTGTTACTGGACAAAAAACTATTTATTACGGTCTTCCTGAAGTGCAAAATGTAACTTCAGTAGTAATTAATTCTTCTAACAATACATTACCTGAGTACGTGGTAACTTCAGTAGTGGATTTATATGATGAAGATCCGTTTGATACACTTTATAACTCAGCTCCAATTACTGTAACTGGATATGCTGTTGTTAGAGGAAGCGATGTTGTGTTAGTAGCTACTGATGCAAACAATAATCCTTATGACATTATAGTATATTATAAATCTGATGAAGCAAAAGTTGCTGAGATGAAAGCTTTAGCAGGTAAAATGGTTACTGCTGATATCGTTGTTTATGGATTCCATAGCACAATGTTATCTTGGAGAGTTACTGTTAACTCTAATGCAGTTATTACCTCTGTTGATGCAACCGATGCACAAAAAGCTTCTTTTGAAGCTTCACAAATTGATTTAGGTGTTTTAGACATGGTAACTGAAGACTTAGTTCTTAATGCTACTGCTGGTGCTGCTAGTGTTACATGGGCATCTTCAAATGAAGCAGTTATTTCTACTGCTGGTGTTGTAACTAGAGCAAACGAAGATACAGTTGTTACATTAACTGCTACAGTTACTTTAGGTACAGAAACTGTTACTAGAACATTTGAGGTAAATGTTATGGCTGCTGGCGCAGTAATTGAATCTATTACTGTTACAGAAGCACTTGCTGCTGCTGATGATGAAGAATTAGTAGTTCAAGGTGTTATTTCAGGATTTAACGGTGCAAATAATTTCCTTATTCAAGATGAAGA
>JAFGXW010000069.1 GCA_016936415.1 Bacilli bacterium
TCTAAATGAGCTATGCTTTGGATGAAAGGTAGGACATCGGCGATTGGTAGCCCATGTTTGGAATCCTCATCACTAATATTTACTTGAATAAAACATTTGAGAGGTATCAAACGTCTTTTATTAATTTCCTCTGCTAGGGGAAGGTTATCTAGAGAGTGTAAATACGATATCTGATTGATAATTTTCTTAACTTTTTTGGTTTGTAACGTTCCGATAAAATGCCATACAATTGGCAAATCTTGTAAAAGAGGTTGTTTCTCTAGTAGAGCCTCTACTCTGTTTTCACCAAAATGAGTAATCCCACTATGATAGAGTTCTTTCATCTCTGAAGCGTCAAAGTATTTGGTAGCTGCGATGACTGTGACGTTTGAAGGGATGTTTGATAATACTTCTTGTGTATAAAATTTCATTTTCGATTGGAATAGGTGAAAACACTTGTTAAAATGATGGCTATCGCAGCAAGCATCATTCGTAACATATCGTTATTTGAACTTAATAAGATAAATGTAACAACAATTGCGATCATGATGATGACATATACTATATTATAACGTCTTTTTTTATAGTTTTTTTTCATCGTATCATCCTTTGTAAAGAGAAATATTAAAAAAGCACCAGAGGCGCTTATTTAAATCTTGATTTTAACCAAGAAGGAATGGTTGTTTTTGAAGGTTCTTCTTCCTCTACAACTTCCACTTTTTCTTTCTTGCTTTTTTTCTTGCCTTTTTTGTTTGTAGTATCATCATCTGTTTCTTCATCTTCTTCATAGATTTCGTGAGGTTTTGAACCTAAATCACTGAAGTTAACACTACGGTTTTCATCAAACCCTGCAGCGATAACTGTCACAATGATTTCATCTTCGATATCTTGATTAATGGTTGTACCATAGATGATATTAATTTCAGTTGTACTAGCATTTTGAATGGCTTCAACTGCTTCAGTTACTTCCCATAAAGCGATGTCAATTCCACTACTAATGTTTACAATAGCATCAGTAGCTCCATCAATGTTAGCGTCTAATAATGGTGAATGTATTGCTTTTTTAGCAGCTTCAATAGCGCGATTTTCGCCACTAGCAATCCCAATACCCATTAAGGCAGTTCCTTTGTCTTTCATTACTGTTTTTACATCCGCAAAGTCAACGTTTATTAACCCTGGAACCGTAATAATCTCAGCGATACCTTGCACCCCTTGACGAAGTACATTATCTGCTTCTCTAAATGCATCTAGCATAGAAGTAGAACGATCAACAACATAGAGTAAACGATCGTTTGGAACGACGATTAAAGTATCTACATAAGGTTTTAAAGCATCAAGACCTTCAAGTGCGGTAGCAACTCTTCTTCTACCTTCAAAACTAAATGGTTTGGTAACAATCCCGATTGTTAAACATCCCATTTCACGTGCGATACGAGCAATTACTGGCGCAGCACCTGTACCAGTTCCCCCACCCATTCCTGCGGTGATAAAAACCATGTCGGTGTCACTTAGTAATTCACGAAGTTCATCTTCAGATTCAACTGCAGCGCGTCTTCCAATATCTGGATCTGCCCCTGCACCAAGTCCTCTTGTTAATAATTTACCAATTTGGATTCTAGAATCAGCTTTTGAAAGTCGCAATACTTGAGCGTCTGTATTTATGGCAACAAATTCAACACCTTGAACATCATTTTCAATCATTCTGTTCACTGCGTTTCCTCCGCCGCCTCCTACTCCGATTACTTTAATTGAGGGCTTTTGATTAAAACTATCGATTGATTCAAACATATTTAATACCTCCAATTAATTGAATAATTCATTATAGCATTTTTACTCTAAAAAATAAACATAATTTTTTTAAAAATGGCTCTATTTAGTTTGATTATAGTATTTATTAAAAAATTCTGTCTTAAAATCTCCCAAAGCATCATTTTGAATGGCTTCTCGAATATTTTTCATTAAATTCTTTAAAAAATACAAGTTATGATAACTAATCAAACGTTGTCCTAAACTTTCTTCTGCTTTGAATAAATGACGAAGATAACTTTTTGTATAGGTTTGACATACTTTACAACCACATTCACTATCTAATGGTTCCATATCACGTTCATATATTTTATTTTTTATTGTGATTCTGCCACTACTTGTCATCGCACTACCGTGTCTAGCAAGCCTTGTTGGATTCACACAATCAAACATATCAATTTTACGAATCACGCCTTCAATTAAGTCATCTGGTGTCCCAACACCCATCAAATATCGTGGTTTATCACCTGGTAAGGTATCTTTTAAATATTCGAGTACACGATACATTTCTTCTTTTGATTCTCCAACACTCAGTCCACCAATGCTGTAACCTGGAAAATCCATTTTCATTAATTCTTCCGCACACATTTTGCGTAAATCTTCATATGGGCCACCCTGCACAATCCCAAAAAGTGCCTGTGTTTCTGGAAATTGATGTGCTTTTTTACCTCGTTCAGCCCATCTTAAGGTACGTTCCACACTTTGTTTCATATAATCATAGTCTGATTCAAATGGTGGACATTCATCAAAACTCATAATGATGTCAGCACCTAGATTGTTTTGAATATGAATGCTATCTTCTGGACTCATAAACAATTTTTCACCTGATTTATGATGACGAAAGGTAACGCCTTCTTCTTTGATTTTTCGAATATTAGACAAGCTAAACACTTGGAATCCACCACTATCTGTTAAGAGTGCATGATCCCACTTCATAAAGCCACGAATGCCTCCGTGCTCTTTGACAATCTCATCTCCAGGTTCTAACCACAAGTGATAAGTATTCCCTAAAATAAGACCATCACTGACTTCTTCAATTTCTTTGTTTTCCAATGTTTTTACCGTAGCTTTTGTCCCCACAGGCATAAAAATTGGTGTTTCAAAACTACCATGAGGTGTGTGAAGAATACCATACCTTGCACCTGTTTGTTTACATACATGTTTCAATTCATACGTTATTGCCATATTATCACCAAATTCATTATACTGTAGTTTCTTTATTAATTCTATACTTAATCAAGATTTTTCCTTGCATTTGAAATCATTAATTTAATTCGATTCAATTGGTTGATTTCTGTCGCTGACGTATCATAATCAATGGCGACAATATTACTTTCAGGATAGTGCTGTTTAATTCGTTTCATCATCCCTTTTCCAGCAATATGATTTGGCAAACAACCAAATGGTTGTGTACAAATTATATTGGGCGATCCGATATGGATTAATTCTATCATCTCAGCAGTAAGCAACCAACCTTCTCCTACATGCATCCCACGTCCAATATAACCCTCACTTAGTTTTCTTAAGTCATAAAATGTATTGGGAATTCTAAATCCATATTTTTTTAATTGTTTACGTACTTTGTTTCTTCGATACTCGATAAAACGAATCAATAAACGGTATACCAAACGAATGTATTTACGTCCACCATATTGATTGATATCATGAATGGAAGAATCAAATGTATAAATAAAGAAATCAAACATATATGGCGTGATGACTTCGCACCCTTCATCTCTCAATAACTGTTCTAAATTATTATTTCCCAAAGGGCTATACTTGACATAGATTTCACCAACAATCCCTACTTTTGGTTTTTTCACAGAACGATCTACAGGAATTTCACTAAATCGTTTGATTACTTTCTCAAATAGTTTATTTGGGTGATAGAACACTTTTCGAACTGGCAAATAGAAGTATTCTCTAATTTCTTTATGCAGTTCATCATAAACTTTTTGGGTTTCTCCTTTGTTGATTTCATAAGGAATCACTTCATTATACAACTGCATCATTAAATCACCAAAAATTAGCCCACTGATTAGCTTAATAATTACACTTCTGGTAATTGTAAAACCAGGATTTGGTTCCATACCTAACGCATTTGCGCTAATAATGGGAATAAAGTCATATCCTGCACGTGCCAAAGATTTACGGAACATACTAATGTAATTGCTAGCACGACATCCACCACCCGTTTGTGTCATGACCAAAGCCACCTTATGAATATCGTATCCTCCACTTTTCATTGCATCAATAAATTGTCCGATGACAAGCATTGCTGGAACACAAATATCATTATGTGAATATTTCATTCCTTCATGAATAACATCAAAGGAAGTATTTTGTAATACTTCTGCTTTGTATCCTTCACTACGAAACATATCTGCGAAGTATTCAAAATGGAAAGGAGCCATTGAAGGCATAAGCAATGTATATCCTTCTTCTTTCATTTCTTTGGTAAAAAGGAGTCTGCCATTTTCATAAACAAGTTCAGCCATTTATGGTTCCTCCTTTCATGGTAGAAAGTAAACTACGAACACGAATATTCACAGTTCCTAGATTATTGACTTCATCAATTTTAATTTGAGTATATAACTTATTATGATTTTTTAAAATACTTTGTACTTCATCAGTAGTAATTGCATCAAGTCCACAACCAAAGGATACCAATTGAATTAAATTGGCATTTTCTATCGAGCTGATGAACTTCGCACTGTCGTATAATCTCGTATGGTACGTCCATTGATTGAGCACCTTGACAATGTCTTGATCTGCTCTTGTATTGACAGAATCTTCACTAATCACTACCACATCTAAACTTTGTAATAATTTGGGAATTCCATGATTGATTTCAGGGTCTACATGATAAGGTCTTCCAGCAAGTAAAATAATATTTTTATTATGTTCCTTGGCGAACTGTAAGGCTTCTTCTCCCTTATTGAAGATATCAATGCGATAATCCTTATATGCTTCAAGAGCTTTGTCAAATGCTTTTGCGACTTTTCTAGGTGGTATTTTCAGTTTTCTACCAATACAGTCTTCAATATTCTTTATAAAGTATTTTTTATTGTTTAATGAAACATAAGGGTCCATAAAAATAGATAAATCAAGATTATCCATATTTGCCCCAATCACTTCAGGGTAAAAGGCAACCACAGGACAGTTGTATTCGTTGTCACGATAACTTTTTTCCTTAAAGTTATATGGCATGTTTGGATAGAATAAAAAATCAATGTCTTTTTGTAGTAGATTTTCAATATGTCCATGCACAATTTTTGCTGGATAACAAGCTGTATCACTAGGAATAGAGTCTTGTCCAAGCTCATAAATTGCTTTCGTTGAACGATCGCTATAAACAACTTCAAGGTTCAACTCATTAAAGAAATTCCACCAAAATGGAATATTTTCATACATGTTTAAGACAAGTGGAATTCCCACTTTTGCGATATATTGATTGGCTTTTTCAGATTGATAACTGAGAATTTTATCATATTTGTATAAATATAAATTAGGCAAATCAAGGCGTTCACTAACAATTCCAGCCCCACGTTCACAGCGATTACCAGATATATATTTTTTCTCATTAAACAAGTTAATGGTAAGTGCACAGTAATTGCTACATTTTCGACAAACTGCGTTTTTGGTTGAATAAGTAAACAAATCCAGTCCTTCTTTTGTCAATATAGTCGATTTTGTCAAACAACGTTTTTTTGCTTCCAATGCGGCACCAAA
>JAFGXW010000070.1 GCA_016936415.1 Bacilli bacterium
ATTCCTTATTATTATTTTATAAGATTCATTGACAATCTATCTTTCGAGGAGTAAGATTATTTTTGTTTATAATAAGGAGATGATTTAATGTTACATGATCACTACATAATTGCCATTTTAATCTTTATCATATCGTATATCGCTATTGTATCAGAAAAGATCAATAGAACTGTTGTTGCGCTTCTTGGAGCGGTATTGATGATTGTATTCCATGTACTTTCACAAGAGGAAGCACTACAAAGAATTGATTTTAATACAATCGGTTTACTGATCGGAATGATGATAATGGTTAACATCATTAAAAGAACAGGTTTATTCCAATACCTTGCAATCAAAACTGCAAAGATTGCCAAAGGAAATCCTGTAAAAATTATTTTGTATTTCTCAATCATTACCGCAGTAGCATCTGGGTTATTAGATAACGTTACAACCATTTTATTAATTGTGCCTGTAACGCTGGTTATCTCTGATACGCTAAAGATTAACCCAATTCCATTTATTATTGCTGAAATAATGAGCGCTAATATTGGTGGAGCTGCAACACTAATTGGTGACCCTCCTAACATTATGATAGGTGGAGCAACTGACTTAGGATTTTTAGATTTTGCAGTCAACCTAGTTCCTGTCATGGCAGTAATTTTTGTTCTTAATATTATCATAATTAAATTTATATATCGTAAATCTTTAATTGTAAATGAAGAAGAAAAACAATTGGTATTAGGTTTCGATGAAAACAAGGCGATTACAGATAAAAAACTTTTAATTCAAAGTTTAATCATCTTGTTTTTTACAATAGTTGGATTTACAATTGCTGAATATATTGGTGTTGCCTCAGCATCCATTGCGATTTTTGGTTCCTCACTTCTACTCTTAATTAGTAAAGTAGACCCAGAAGAAGTAATTGTTGAGGTGGAATGGATTACAATATTCTTCTTCGGTGGATTATTCGTTTTGGTTGGTTCATTAGAGAGCGTAGGGTTCATTTCATTATTGGCTGAGAAACTCTTAGAAATTACAAATGGTGATTTAAGCTTTACCACAATCTTAGTATTATGGTTATCCGCTATTACCTCATCATTCTTAGATAATATACCTTACGTTGCTACAATGATTCCAATCATCAAAGAACTAGCATCATTCTCTACTGAAAACTTTGAGCCTGTATGGTGGGCATTATCAATGGGAGCTTGTCTTGGTGGAAATGGTACAATCATTGGTGCATCTGCTAATGTTGTTGCTCGTGGTATTGCTGAAAAAGATGGACATTCAATTAGCTTTATAGCTTATATGAAAGTAGCCTACTTACTAATGATTATGTCTATCGTGATTTCAACTATATTCTTAGTTATATTTTACCTATAAGGGGGAAAAATTATTATGATGAATAAATATGTCAATTCAGAAACAAACCAACACACAATGAAACTTGTTCAAATGGGGGCAGATGTAAAAGTTATTTCAAGTAAACTAGTCTATGCTACATTTATATTAGAAGACAATATTGAAGTTTCATATGTATATAATGTAAATAAGAAAAACAAATATTTTCTAGAACGTATCAAACCGTATCCTCTTACAGTAAAAGAGTTTGACTCACAAGAGGATTTAATAACAATTATCAAAATTGATTTAGAACAATTTGACAATGCAGCTCATAGTCATAATGTTCATGATTTTATAAAAATCGGACAATCCCTGAATCAAACAATAAAAAACTTTGAAGATTTGTTCTTATACTACAACATTTCAAAAGAATGTGTTTCTGATATTCATGAGCACATTAAAAATATCAATGATTTGATCACACAATCACAAAAAACAAGTACAAGAGTATTCTTTAAAAAAGACCCAGAACACCTAAAATAACAATAAAAAAGTCTATAATTCCAACGAATTATAGACTTTTAAATTATAATCAAATGTTATATTTGAGACTCCTTTGATTTAACCAAAGCATATTTTACACCAATCGGACCTATTAACGCATAGAATAACGTTGCGATTAATACAACAATTAATATAGTAACTCCTTGACTTGGAAAATCAACACGTGCTTGATAAGCCATCCCTAGTGCTACTCCCGCTTGAGGAAGAAGAGAAATACCCAAATACTTTCGAATAGAATCTACTGATTTCATCATTCTAGCACCTATGTATGCACCAAGTACTTTTCCAATAATTCTCAAAACAATATAACCGACAGTGACAGTTGCCATTACACCAAACACAATTTCTGTTTGGCCAAGTAATGCAATAATAAGTTCTGCCCCAGCAATCGTAAAGAAGGCAATTAAAATTGGTGGAACAAATTTATCAACAGCAATCTCTAAATCGTGAGCTTTTGTACTAGATAATGTATTTGTAACAGTTACCCCTAAAATCATTGGTGTTAAAATTGGAGATAGGTGAACACTGAAATCACCAAAATTTAACCCGATTTTTGCGATTGCCACTGTTAAGAAAACACCAAACACACTCATTGTTAAGAATATATCATTCTTTTCAGAATTGGAATTCTTCGTTCTTTTTGCTACAGCAGCAACCATTAACCCTGCCAGAATCCCAACAATGACTGAAAATACTAATTCTAAAATTGGATCTTTCAAAATATGAAAGAAATTTAAAGATGTTCCAACTTCAAGTGTCTTTGCGATTGATAATAAAACACCGAAAATAATTATACCTACTGCATCATCCAATCCTACCAATGGGATCAAAGTATCGGTAAGAGGACCTCTTGTCTTCATTTTTTTAGTAAGTAGCATAATAGATGCTGGCTCTGTTGCAGTCGCTATCGCTCCAAAAATCAAAGCTACTGGAACAGAAATTCCAATAAGTATAAGTCCAACAGTAACGACTAGAGTTGTTAAGAACGCTTGAACAATTGTCAGAACAATTATTTCTAATCCCGTATTCCTTAGTTTTGTAAAAATTAATTCACGTCCGATTCCATACGCAATAAACCCTAAAGCGACCGCAGACACAACTTCTAAATCAGTAATCAAATGATGAAAATTAAATAAAACCAAAATCCCACCAATGAGTAATCCTGATAAAATATACCCAGTGATATATGGAATCTTAATTTTTTCTACAATTCCACCTAAAAAAAGACCTACCACGATGAAAGCTCCTAAAACAATCAGACTTTCATATGGATTAGTACTTTGTATTGTTGATAATAACTGCATAAAATTTCATCTTCTTTCATATTTATTATACACATGAAAATTATTTTACTCTTAACATTCAATTATTTCAAGTAAATCAGTGCATTTTTCTTCAAAAAACGCAAATATATAGTTTGAATTACAAACTAACAACCCATTTATAAAGATGGTTCGTAAAATTCAACTATTTTCATTGAGAATAACCAAACAATTATTTATAAGTACACAGTAAAAATCAAAGTGAAATTAAAAAACCATTCTAAGAATGGTTTTAATAATCAAACTGGTGCGGGTAACAGGAATCGAACCTGCACTCCTAAGAACTAGATCCTAAGTCTAGCGCGTCTGCCAGTTCCGCCATACCCGCACATAATGGCTGGGCTAGATGGATTCGAACCATCGATCTCGGAGTCAAAGTCCGGTGCCTTACCACTTGGCCATAGCCCATTATGGGGCGATTGATGGGAATCGAACCCACGCATGCCGGCGCCACAAGCCGGAGTGTTAACCACTTCACCACAATCGCCATGATGACATATCTCTAAAAAGAGACTATATACATTTTATTCAATAACTGTTTAATTGTCAAGCAATATTTACTATTATTCCATGGTGATTTATAAGAATTAAATTTTCCCATTATCTGATAAAAATCAGATACATTATTGGCAAAAATACTTTTATCGAGTATAATATATAAACGTGAGGTTGTGATTGAAATGAAAACAAAAATTATTAATATGTTGGCTTTATTCTTTTTTATGTTTTTTTCCATTAGTTACTTAGAAATTTTATTCAAAATACGTGTATTAACGTTCGTCTTTGACATTACACTTTTTCGAGTCATATTATTTTCTTTGACCTATTCAATTATGTTTATGTTTATCCTAATGTTTTTTCGAAAAGGGACAGCACAAAAACTTTCTTTTATTCTCATAATAATTGTATCGTTTCTATATTTAAATCAAGAAGTATATTTCTCTTTTGTAGAAGGGTTCTACTCAATTACCATTGCGGGAGACTTTACAATGGGATTATCATTTATTAGTGATTACTTGACTGCTTTACAATTTGGTCATTTATTATATTTCTTACCTCTCGTTTCAATATATTTGTTGAATAGATTTAGAGTGATTGACTTTAATATTGAATACTTTACCTTAAAACAACCTTTGATTCTTTTAATTTTCGGATTTGGACTATTCTTCATTTCCATGCAAACAATCGATGAAACAATCGAAGATTCTGGGGCAGCGATAACCTATAGCGACATGGATTTATATACTTATATGTACAATTCACAAGATGCATTAAAAAAATTCGGATTATTAACGTATACACAGCGAGATTTTTTCAGACTTTTCAGGACCGATCCTATCAGTGAATCTGAATATGAAATATTGCTTGATGATTATTTCAAGAACCAAGATTCACACACATACAATTCTTTTACGAGATCTCTAAATAACAAAAACTTAATTTTGATTATGGCTGAGAGCTTTGATACATATGCAATCAACGAACAATTAACACCTAATTTGTATAATATGAAGGAAAACTCAGCATATTTTGAAAACTTCTATTCACCTTTATATTATCGAAGTACCGCAGATACTGAGTTTATGGTTCAAACATCTTTGTATCCAGATAAGAACGTAACATTAAGTATGGATGCATATATTGACAACTATTTTCCATATACTTTGCCAAAAATGTTTGAGGCAAAAGGATATAGTACATATTCATTCCATAACTATACTGATTACTTTTACCCAAGGGAAAAATTCCACACTGAAACCTTAGGTTATAATGCATATTATGGTAGTGAAGCACTGGGATTGTTAGATAATCCAAACGAAGGACAAATTATTTTCAATCATCAGTGGCAAAGCGACCTTGAAATGATGGAAATTGCATTACCATATTTTATTGAAAGCGACCGATTTTTTGTAAATATGATAACAGTTTCTGGGCATTTCAAATACGCTGCTGATCATGAGATAGCACAACGAAATGTAGAAGCAGTTTCTCAATATGAAATTGACAATGACATATCGCTTAAAAATGAAATTTTTTATTACCTTGCAGCTCAAATTGAATTTGATAAAGCAATGGGATATTTATTTGATCAGTTGGCTGTATATGATCATCTAGATGATACTGTCGTAATTGTGTTTGGCGATCATTATGCATACGGGATAGACAAAGAAGATATTTGGGCTTACGATGATATCAAAGAAAATAATTCTGATATGGATATTCATAATGTCCCATTCATGATTTATTCTAATTCTTCTCAATTAACTGGAACAATTGATAATTATATGTCTACCATTGACGTATTACCTACCATTTCAAATTTATTTGGATTACAGTTAGATTACACAAAAGTATTTGGAAAAGACGCCTTAGCATCCAAAGATGACGTAGTCAGATTTGCTGATATGAGTTTTGTAAGTAGAAACTTTAGCTATGATTCTTTATCAGA
>JAFGXW010000071.1 GCA_016936415.1 Bacilli bacterium
AATAGGTTCCATTTCGACGAACAAGTGATGCGTTTAGATACAAAAAGACAATTACCAATATCTATCATGATTGGTGATGTGAATGGATTAAAATTGCTAAATGACTCTTTTGGCCATCAAGAAGGGGATAAGTTACTAATAGAAATCTCGAATATTTTAAGAAAAGCAACTAGGGCAGAAGATATCACTTCAAGATGGGGTGGAGATGAATTTGCGGTCTTATTGCCACAAACATCAAGTGACAATTGTAGTATCGTGTATCAACGAATCAAAGATTTATGTGATAAATCAATGTATAAAACAATTAAACCTAGTATTGCAATTGGTTTTGCAACAAAGACAACTGATGAGGAAAACATCAATGACATCATAAAGTTTGCTGAAGAAAAGATGTATGCAGAAAAGCTTTCAGAGGGAAAAATAATGCGTCAAGAACTCATAGATAATGTTGAAAATAAAATATTTATGAAATGCGATTATGAAAAAGAACACATCGATAATTGTATCAATCTTGCAAAAGAATTCTCTACATTTTTAAATTTATCACCAGAAGACAAAGAACATCTACTATTGCTAGCGAAATATCACGATATTGGATTCGTCAATATAAGTGAAACCATACTTAATAAACCTGAAAAGCTAAGCGAAACAGAGTGTGAAAGAATTAGATCTCATTCGGAAGTTGGCAGTCGAATTGTACAATCTATCAATGAAATTCAAGTCATAACTGAATTAGTATTACATCATCATGAACACTATAATGGTCTTGGGTATCCTAGTCAACTAAAGGCAGAAGAAATTCCGTACTTATCACGTGTTTTTACCATCATCGATGCATTTTCTGTCATGACCTCTGGTCGCCCATATAAAGACAAAAAATCTTTGCAAGAAGCTTTCCAAGAGTTAATCCAATGTTCAGGAACACAATTTGATCCCAATCTAGTTACAAAGTTCATTTCAATGTACAAAAAAAGATGATAAATCATCTTTTTTTAATTTACACTAATCGAATAAAACTTTGTTGGATAGGAACCCCATCCTCTAAATCCTGTATATATATCTTTATCTGAAATTACATTATTATATGTCATTTCACCAAAATATACATTATCAACATAAAATGAAGCTTTTCTAGTTGTCTCACTGACATTCGTTATCACGATTTTTATTTGATGCGTATCAGTCCACCATGATGCATCTTCGGATGTAGTTGGAAATAAATCAGAGTTTTTTGCTTTAAGAGTCCATACAGGAGAGCCTTCACTTCCATTTGTTCTTGGTCTAACTATAAGTGAACCTGAGTCATAACCACGATCAAACTGTAATGCGTATCCTGTATCCCTATCTTCATCATCATTTTGAAGGTATGTATCAAAGAAAATTCCATAACCTCCATTTGAACCATCAGATAACGCTGCACTTACAGTAATCGTGTAAGTATTTAATAAAACCGGAATAAATAATCTACTTTCACCACCCTTGTTAGTAAGGTATCCATCATTGTCAATCCACATACTGATTTTTGGCGAAACGGCTCCATCATCTAATACATTTGTTAAGGTCGAAGTAGAAAATATATAATTTGTACTTCCTCCGTCTAAATTACCTAATTCTCCACCAACAAGAGTCCATGTTTGATTATCAACATCCCAAACAAATGAAGCATCGGTTTGTTGTGCAACAACAATGCGTTCTAGATGCCCATTATCAACTAATATCATCATGCGGTCATAATCAGTAGAACTTCCAACGAAAATATCTCCAGAAGTAACATTTTTGTACTCAGCAAAATCCTCCGTTACTGAGTTTAATGTTCCCAAATTAAAGGTATCCACTTTTATTCTTGTATTGGTCAAAATTGAAGTAACATTGATAATTACAAAACCGGCAATAATGCTCATCACAACGATAACAATTAACAATTCAATAATTGTTACTCCTTTATTTTTGCTCATAAGTCACTCCCAATCTAATAACAAAATAATTTGAAATCATACTTGTAAAATATTATACCATTAAACAATAGTAATTTAAAATAGAAAAAAAAGAGTCTTTCGACTCTTTTAACGACACAATGGTCGGGAAGACAGGATTCGAACCTGCGACCTCTTGGTCCCAAACCAAGCGCTCTACCAAGCTAAGCTACTTCCCGATATTTTAAATAATAATGGCGCGCCCAAGAGGATTTGAACCCCTAACCTCTTGATCCGTAGTCAAACGCTCTATCCAATTGAGCTATGGGCGCGTAATAATGGCGGTCTTGACGGGACTCGAACCCGCGATCTCCTGAGTGACAGTCAGGCATGTTAACCGCTACACCACAAGACCAAAAACCAACGCAGCAAATTGATTATAGCATATCCAAAACAGTAAATCAATATTTTTTTTGGCCGATTTATATAATATCAAATTATTACTCTTTTAGCAAGTATTTTAACTTATTTTCACATTTTTTTCATTCCGTACAAGAACCATATTTCTAAAAATCAAATAAAAAAAAGTGTCATTCTAAAATGACACTTTACTATATATGATTATAACTCTACTTCAATCTTTGGTAAAACTAAATTTAACGCAATACCAACAACTGCAGCAAGGCTCATACCTGATAATCCAACCGCATCATTAATTGGGAATCCAGCTCCACCAAGTCCGATTACTAACATTGTTGATACAATAATTAGGTTTCTCATATTTGCTAGATTTACTTTCGCTTTGATCAACACTTTTACACCATTAGCTGCTATTAAACCATAAAGTACAATTGTCATACCACCAATTACAGCCCATGGAATACTTGTAATGAATGCTTGAATCCAACCAAAGAATCCTAATGATATTGCAAATATCGCTGCCAATCCAGTTACATACACACTTCCAACTCTTGTCATTGCTACGACTCCAGTGTTTTCTCCATATGTGGTATTCGCAGGTCCTCCTATTGCAGCACTCACAAACGTTGCAAGTCCATCTCCCATTAATGTGTTCTCTAGTCCTGGATCAACTATAAAATCTTTACCAGTTACTTCTCCAAGTACTGTATGATCTCCAATATGTTCTGCAATGGTTACAAATGCAATTGGTGCGAACATCAATACTGCATCAAAATCTAAACTATATGTTCCAATGAATGAAAAATTAGGAAATTGTAAGAAACGATATCCTTCTAAAACTGTTCCTAAATCTACTAGTCCAAAAATCACTGCCGCTATATATCCTACAACGATCGCAATCAAGAAAGGAACAATTCTAAAGAACCCTTTACCAAGTAAACTTACAGCGACTACAGTCCCAAATGTAAACAATGCAACCACTGGAATTTCCCATCCAGATGCACCATCAAATCCTGCACTGCTAATTGCAACTGGCGCTAAGCTCAATCCGATAATAATAATCACTGGCCCGATAACAACAGGAGGTAAAATCTTTTTTATCCATCCGTTACCAGTATATCTGATTACTGTTGCCACAATCGCATAAATTAAACCAACAACCATTAAACCAACATAAGCACTACTAAATCCATTGCTTGCTCCAGCAACTGATATCGCACCAATATAAGCAAAACTACTTCCTAAATAAACAGGTACTTTTCCTTTTGTACAAGCGATGTAAATTAATGTTCCAATACCACTTGCTACAAGCGCTACACTTACATCTAAGCCTGTTAGTAGTGGTACCAAAACAGTTGCTCCAAACATTGCAAAAACATGTTGTAAGCTTAAAATAATCCATTGTGATACACTTTTTGGCTTTTCTTGAATTCCAATCAACATTTTCTCTTCCATTTTCTTTCTCCTTTTCATTTTTTGGCAAATAAAAAATCTAAGTCGAAAGACATAGATTAGGAATTTTTACACAATAAATATACGCATCGCGTAAAATGAATTTCCTTACTAGTCTCTCTGGACTACCTTAAAGGTTTTCTAAAAGAATACTAACATAGTTATACTCTTATTGTCAATGAAATTTCAAAAAAATAAAAAAAGAGTGATTTCACTCTTTTTTATAATTCACCTTGCCACAAACCATGAAGATTGCAAAATTCTCTTGCATATACTTCTTTTCCTTTAGCTACCGTAAATTCCGCAACTGGTGTATCACCAGGATTAAATTCTTTTTTCGCTGCAAGAACACCATCAACATACAATTCAATAAACTCAATATAGTGAACATCAGTCATTGGATGTATCGCTGGTTTACCTATTGTTACGCGGTAACCATCGCTTAATTCTTCAATAAAAGGCACATGTTTTTCTTCGTTTACATTTCCTGTTAATATTTCCACAAATACTCCTCCTTCTAATTTTTAATCTAATTTTATTATATTCTATTTTTATAAATTTATCAAATAAAATACTATCAACAATATTATTTATGATGTATACTATTTAATGAGGAGAGTGATAAAATGAAAATCATATCAACAAAAAATGCACCAGCAGCAGTTGGACCTTACTCACAAGGTGTTGTCGTAAATGGAACACTTTATGTTTCAGGGCAAATTCCCTTCGTCCCTGAGTCAATGACATTGGTTGGCCCTACCATTGAAGAACAAACACTACAATCTCTAACAAATGTACTAGCGATTGTAAAAGAAGCAGGGTTTGAACTTACTGATATCGCAAAATGTGGTGTTTTCATGCAAGACTTAGGAATGTTCACAGCGATGAATAAAGTATATGAAGAATTCTTCAAAGGACATAAACCAGCTCGTTTTGCTGTTGAAGTTCGACGCTTACCAAAAGATGTATTGGTTGAAATTGATGCAATTGTCGCAAAATAAAAAAGAGGATTTAATTCCTCTTTTTTTGTTATTTACTTTCTGATTCTAATTCTTCTATAGGTTCTTCCTTTTTAGGCTCTTCCTTCTTAGGTTGGGCTTTTTTTGGTGCTTCCTTCACAGGTTCAACCATTTCCTCTTCCACTTCTTCAGGGAATGGGACTTTAGGATCATAAGCCTTATACTCTTCAATTACTGTTTTAATGAATCTAAAGAAATATGGTCTAAACACATAAATTGCATAAAAAACATATGGAGGCATTAGTAAAATAGTTGGTCCGAATACAACCAATAATGTCCATGTCCATTTTGCATGACCATGTCTTTTACAGTATCTCCAAACGAATAAATAAATCAAGAAATACCAAAATGCCAATGCTAAAATTGCCAAATAAACATATAAATATTTTGAGTTGTCAAGTGATAAAACACGAGAAAATAGTGGTGGCGTAGTCATACTTGCAGTACTGAACCAACCAGTAGCTGCGCCTTTAGAAGCTTTAACAAAATTCCAAAAACGATAAATTAAAAACGCCATTTGTTGTAGAAACAATACCGCAAATACTAAAAAGGCAGCAGTTTCATACGGTCTTTTACTATTCTGTAAATCTATTTGTTCTTTTTTTAATTCTTCTTTAAAACTCATTATATCACCTCTTCTTACCATAAATATATCATATTCAACCTACTGTCGCAATATTAAATTATAATTTAGTATATATAATATTTCTTATTTAGAAATAACTCAGTCAAAATAAAAAACACATGTTCATGATTGATCATGTGTTTTTGGAATAAGATAATTATTATAATTATTTGTTTACTCCGTTTTTGTAAAAGCAAGTCCTTCGTCAAATTTTTTTGGATATTGATAGACATCCATATAATTACTCATTGTCGTTACGTCATTTCCTGCAGGCATAATGGTAATCACATAATCATGTGTATATGTGGCCATATTAGAAGTGATTTCGGCAGTAAAAGATACTGTAAAATCAAGATCACTTTGACTGATTCCCATGGCATTAAAAGCATTTTCGGTGCCAAATTCGACAGATACTCCGTACGTTCCAACATTTTTTTGACAGACACCAAATTTCATGTCATAAATACTGGTTCCAGTTACTTGATAATTTTCAACCATATCTCCATATAATAAATCACAAAAACTGATGTTACCAACCAATGATTCTGAAGTAAATTCGAAATCTTTTAAGATAAAAGAAACCAAATATTCAGTAGAACTAGTAAACTTTGCATTTAAAGCTGTCCCATAATACATAGAAGCAATGTACTCTGTATAATCTGTGTTTGAAGTATAATCAAAACTTGCTCTTACCATAAACCCCAAATCACGAACTCCTGGTGTGAAAACTGCATCTCCAGCTTTGGCATAGATAAAGTATCCACTACGATCATTATCATTGTACGTAAAATGAATGCTTTCTTGTAGATCATTAAAGGCAGCATAACTGTAAAAACCAGAATTAGAGTCATAAACATAATTGATATTGTAATTAAAATTTGGATTTTCAGTAAGGTCATTGATAAATTCAGATACCATTTCCATATCAATTTCTTCAAGAACAAAAGATATGTAGTTGTCTGTTTCTTGTTTACTTGTAATGACAAACCCAGGATTCTCAATACCTGCCATATCTTCGACAATCCAATCTAATGTTGTTTTTTCCTTTGAACAGCCACTCATCACGATGAACAAAAGCATAAAAATCAATATACGTACCAATTTTTTCAAGATTCATCATTCCTTTCCTATCATTAAAATACATAATTAATAGTACAATTTCATTATACCATTAAATGATTTATTTTTAAAAGGCACTAATTAATAAAATGAATCATTTTAAAGCAAAAAAAAATACTTATCAATGGATAAGTAAACAGTTCGAAATGGTGACCCGTACGGGATTCGAACCCGTGAATGCATGCGTGAAAGGCATGTGAGTTAAGCCGCTTCTCCAACGGGCCAATATATGGCGCCCAAACTAGGACTCGAACCTAGGACCCCTTGATTAACAGTCAAGTGCTCTAACCGACTGAGCTATTTAGGCGTTTGGGATTGCATTCAATTTTCAATAAATATAAGAAAGAAGCCTGGCAACGTCCTACTCTCGCACAATGTACTACCATCGGCGCTAAAGTGCTTAACTTCCGTGTTCGAGATGGGAACGGGTGTGTCCACTTTGCCATAGTCACCAGACTAATCTTTCAAAACTGAATAATACTGTATTTTAATAAAGTTAAGTCCTCGATCTATTAGTACCAGTCAGCTTCATACGTCGCCGCACTTCCACACCTGGCCTATCAACCTCGTAGTCTACAAGGGATCTTACTTCTAATGAATGGGGAATCTCATCTTGAGGAGGGCTTCACGCTTAGATGCTTTCAGCGTTTATCCCATCCACACGTAGCTACCCAGCTATGGGCCTGGCAGCCCAACTGGTGCACCAGAGGTGTGTCCAACCCGGTCCTCTCGTACTAAGGTCAGCTCCTCTCAAATTCCCAACGCCCACGACGGATAGGGACCGAACTGTCTCACGACGTTCTGAACCCAGCTCGCGTACCACTTTAATGGGCGAACAGCCCAACCCTTGGAACATGCTCCTGCTCCAGGATGTGATGAGCCGACATCGAGGTGCCAAACTCCCCCGTCGATGTGAACTCTTGGGAGGAATCAGCCTGTTATCCCCGGGGTAACTTTTATCCGTTGATTGCCGGCCTTTCCATACAGAACCGGCAGTTCACTAAGACCTACTTTCGTACCTGTTCGACATGTACGTCTCACAGTCAAGCTTCCTTATACCTTTACGCTCTTCGAATGATTTCCAACCATTCTGAGGAAACCTTTGTGCGCCTCCGTTACATTTTGGGAGGCGACCGCCCCAGTCAAACTGTCTGCCAGACACTGTCCCCCCGGCTACACGCCGGTGGGTTAGACAACTAAAGTGCGAAGGGTGGTATCCCAAAGTTGACTCCACCGAAACTAGCGTCCCGGCTTCAAAGTCTCCCACCTATTCTGTACATCACAATTCAATTGTCAATATCAAGCTACAGTAAAGCTCCACGGGGTCTTTCCGTCCTGTCGCGGGTAACCTGCATCTTCACAGGTACTAAGATTTCATCGAGTCTCTTGTTGAGACAGTGCCCAAATCGTTACGCCTTTCGTGCGGGTCGGAACTTACCCGACAAGGAATTTCGCTACCTTAGG
>JAFGXW010000072.1 GCA_016936415.1 Bacilli bacterium
ATGTTTGAAGGCAGATATTATTGTTGCTGCCGTAGGCAGAGCGAATATCATTACTGCTGATATGGTTAAAGAAGGCGCAGTGGTAATTGATGTTGGTGTTAATAGAGTGGACGGTAAATTAGTTGGGGATTGTGATTTTGAAGGAATGAAAGACAAAACATCGTTTATCACGCCAG
Source organism: Bacilli bacterium (assembly GCA_016936415.1). Taxonomy (GTDB): domain Bacteria; phylum Bacillota_I; class Bacilli_A; order Izemoplasmatales; family Izemoplasmataceae; genus JAFGXW01. Next base: position 177 of record JAFGXW010000072.1, read on the forward strand.
TCCCAGGTGGAGTAGGACCAATGACAATTACATCGTTACTGCAAAATACAATAGAATGTTATAAAAGGATTGTACAATCATGATTGAGAGATATAGAAGAGAGATAGTCCAAAATATTTTTACAGAAGAGTCTAAATTTAATGCATATTTACAAGTTGAGTTATATACATTGGATGCTTGGGTAAACTTAGGTAAAATTCCAAAAGAAGACGTTATTCAAATCAGGGAAAAGGCTCAGTTTAGCGTTCCTAGGATTAAAGAAATCGAATTGGAAACAAAACACGATATTGTTGCTTTCACAAGAAATGTGAGTGAATATTTAGGTGAAGAGAAGAAATGGGTTCATTATGGGTTAACTTCTACCGATGTAGTTGATACTGCGAATGGATATTTGTACAAGCAAGCAAATGACATCATTTGGGATGATTTGCTTCGATTTCAAGCTGTTTTAAAAGAAAAAGCAATATTATATAAAGACACACCTTGTATTGGAAGAACACACGGGATTCACGCAGACATCACCTCTTTTGGCTTGAAGTGGGCTTTGTGGTTCGAGGAGTTAAACAGACACCTTGTAAGATTTAAATCAGTGAGAGAAGAAATTGAAGTGGGTAAAATTAGTGGAGCGGTTGGTAATTTTGCCAATACACCACCAGAGGTTCAAGATTATGTTTGTGAAAAACTAGGAATCAAATCTGCAGCAATATCCACTCAAGTTTTACAAAGAGATCGTCATGCAAGTTATATGTCGGAAATCGCTTTAATAGGTGCTACTTTAGAAAAAATAGCATTAGAGATTCGACATCTTCAACGAACTGAAGTCCACGAAGTAGAAGAGTTTTTTAATGTTGGACAAAAAGGATCTAGTGCAATGCCTCATAAAAGAAATCCTATTTCTTCAGAGAATATTACAGGATTATCAAGAGTGTTGCGAGGATATATGGTTAGTTCATATGAAAATGTTGCTTTATGGCATGAAAGAGATATTTCTCATTCATCCGTTGAAAGAATCATTTTTCCGGATGGGATAATGCTTTTAGATTATATGCTGAATAGATACATGAATATATTAAAGAATCTAACTGTGTTTGAAGACAAAATGTTGGAAAATATTTACTTGACTAATGGTGTTATTTTTTCTCAAAGAATATTAACAAAGCTTATAGATAAAGGATTTTCACGCGAATTGGCTTATGATACAGTACAACCATTATCAATGAAGAGTTTTAAGATTGGAACACATTTTAAAGAGTTAATACTTGAAAATGAAAGTATAATGAACACTTTAAGTCTTGATGAAATTAATGATGCGTTTGATATAAGTTATTTTTTAAGAAATGTTGAAATTATATATAAGAGAGTTGGAATCCTATGAAATTAATTAGAATTATCATTAGTATTACTTTGCCTTTTTTCCTATTAATATTTTTTGCTTCTTTATTAACAACTACACCATATTTAATGGCCTCAAAAGGACTTTATGCTTCGCATGAAGACGTGTATTTTGATCATGCAAATGCGGTGGATAAAATCATTGGATATTTAAACTATCGATATGATGATTTACAAGTAGGGATGGATGAAAATGATACAACACAGTTAATTACAGAAGACGAAGTTAGTCATATGGTTGACGTGAAAAACTTATATACAGGACTAAGGGTTGCAGCTTTAGCGTCTCTTGTTGTAGCCGTTTCCCTATCAATTCTTTTGTTTAAACATAATCGAAAAGAATTATATTTAACGTATAAAAACATTTATATTGGACCAATCTTCTTTATCATGTTTGTAGGAGGATATATCATTATCGATTTTAATGCAGCATTCACTGCTTTTCACAACATATTCTTTACGAGTGGTACTTGGACATTTAGTTATTACTCTGTACTGATATTGTTGTTGCCTATTAATTTTTGGATGGTAAGTGGCGTGCTGATTTTAGTGTTTTTCTCTTTATCATTGGGGTTAATCTATTATTTGAATGAAAAGATTAACAAAAAGCACTTCCTTAATTAGATTTTTTTTAAATGAAAAGGATTTATATAGATTGAAATTGTCATGATTTTTTGTTAAGATTGAATATGGTTAGTATCATATATGATTGGAAATAAGGTTCAATTGTCTCTACCCCGCGCCGTAAATGTGGGACTATGATATTTTTTTTATTTTTATAGAGAAATTCTCCTTTTTTTAGTTTTGATGCTAAACCAAAAAATAAAAGAAAATGGAGGATTTTTTTTAATGGATTTTATTAAAAGCTTTTTCAAGTTAGAAGAAAGAGGATCAAAAATCAGCACAGAGCTAATTGCTGGATTAACTACATTCTTAGCAATGGCATACATTTTACCAGTTAACTCATTTATGTTAGTTAAAACTGGAATGCCACTAGGAGGCGTGTTTTTCGCTACTGCTGTAGCTGCTGCAGTTGCAACGTTAATTATGGGTATATTTGCTAACTTACCAGTTGCACTGGCTCCTGGAATGGGACTAAATGCTTTCTTTACATTTACATTAGTATTTGGTGCTGGATTGTCTTGGCAATCAGCATTGGCTGCCGTTTTAGTTTCTGGAGCATTGTTCTTTATCATCTCAGTTACTGGATTAAGAAAAATAATCATCAACTCTATTCCTGTGGGATTAAAATACGCAGTAGGAGCTGGGATTGGATTCTTCATCACTTTTATTGGATTGAAAAATGCTGGGATTATAGTAGCAAATGGAGCAACTTTAGTTGCACTAGGAGATTTATCACATCCAACTGTTTTACTAGGGTTGTTTGGAATCTTACTTGTTGTAGTTCTTTATGCTATGGGTAATAAATTCTCATTAATTCTTGCTATCGTAATTACTGCTATCGTGGGTGTTGTTTTAGGGTTACTTGGTGTTGACATGATGCCTGCTTATTCAAACTTTGCAATGGATGGAGTTTGGTCAGGAGCAGGAGAAACTATATTTGCTGCATTTAGTGGTTTTGGTGATTTATTCAATCATCCTGAAGTATTTTCTATTATTTTTGCTTTATTATTTGTAGACTTTTTTGATACTGCAGGTACTTTGATGGCTGTTGGAAATCAAGCTGGATTAATTAATGATAAAGGTGAAATAGTAGGATCAGACAGAGCATTAATCGCTGACTCTATCGGAACAATGACTGGAGCATTGCTTGGAACTTCAAATGTAACGTCTTATATTGAATCTTCTACAGGTATTGAACAAGGTGGACGTACTGGATTAAGTTCTGTTGTTGTTGCAATATTATTCCTATTGGCTGTATTAGCGTATCCATTATTAAGTGTAGTAAACGGTGTTACAGTAGGGTTAGACGGATTTGGTGATCCAATTGTTTATAGTCCTGTTACTGCAATGGCTTTGGTACTTGTAGGTTCATTAATGGTTGGACAATTAAAAGAAATTGATTGGGACGACAAAGCAATCGTTATTCCTGCATTCTTAACAATCGTCTTTATGTTACTAACATTCTCAATCGCAACTGGTATCGCTGTTGGATTTATTTTCTACCCAATCGTAAAAGTTGCTCAAAGAAAATATAAAGAAGTTAATATCGTTATGTATATCTTAGCTGCATTATTTATAATTAACTTTATCGTTACATATTCATAATATTAAGTATCAAAAAGGAGTAGCGAATTCCGCTACTCCTTATTTTTTTTACACTGTGGGAAATTACAGTTGGTACAAGATAAATAATCATTTGACATTAAGTAGAAACGTTCTGGATGGATTATGTGACTGATTTCCCAAACCAGGAAGACAATTAATCCAAGCATCACCACTGATATTGTATATATATTCGGGACAAAAAGTAATATGAAGAATTTCATAAGTCTATCCCAATTGCTAATTCTACATTGATTACAACAAACATTCTTAAAGATCAACGTTCGGAAAGGGCACCAAATTAATATGCAAAAATAATCAGCGAAATTTGCTGCAAAGAATAAAACATAAATGTGAATTTTCTCAAAAGAATCATATTTTTGATACAATACACCAAGAACTGTAAGAAAACCGAAGTAAACAATAAACACGGCAAGTGCTTTTGCGTTTTCTGTGTTCACTTTTTCTTTTAACTTATGAATATCGATTATTTTTTTAGGGTGAAAGAATTTTTTGAAGTGCTTGCTAGAAAATACAGCTTTATTATAAAAAGGGAACAACATAACTACGCTATCTATCAAAAAATATATAAAAAACAAGGGAAGAAGATACTTCTCTAATATTTCTGTGTAATTCTTGAAAAATACTGCAATTATTAGTGAATTAAGTAGAAATATAATTGATAATACAAACTTGATTTTTGTTTTTTTCATATCATCACCTTATTTAATTATATCATATCGTAAGAAAGAGTTTACATTGAGATAAAAATCTACTAAAATATAGTTTATAAAAGAAGGTGACACTTATGAGAGAACTTTTGGATTATGAGAAAATGGTTCGTACAATACGTAGAATATCACATGAAATTATTGAGAGAAATACCAATTTACACAATGTTGTATTTTTAGGAATTAAAAGGAATGGAGTTCCTTTGGCAAAAATGATTTCAAAGAATATTGAAGATTTTGAAAACATTAAAATGGAATGTTATGAATTGGATATTTCTGGATATAGAGATGACAAGAAAATAGACACTTTTGAACGATTATCAATTGATGTTACCAACAAGACCGTTATTGTAGTTGATGATGTTTTATTTACAGGAAGAACTGTACGTGCTAGTATGGATGCAATTGTTGACTTAGGAAGACCAGAGAAGATTCAACTTGCTGTACTGATTGATAGGGGGCATCGTGAACTTCCAATAAGGGCAGATTATGTTGGGAAGAGTATTCCTACAAATTTTGGTGAAAAGATTATTGTAAGTTTTTCTGGGAATAAAGGTGTTTTTATATTAAATAAAGAGGAGATTTAGAATGGGAAATTTGAAAGAAAAAGATCTTGAGTTATTTGAGGCAATTCAATTAGAAAGGAATCGTCAAGAATCTCATATTGAACTTATCGCGAGCGAAAATTTTGTTAGCAATGAAGTTCTCGAAGCACAAGGCAGCGTTTTAACAAATAAATATGCCGAAGGGTATCCTGGTAGAAGATACTATGGAGGATGTGAATTTGTTGATATAACAGAAAATCTCGCAAGGGATAGAGTGAAGAAATTATTTAATGTTAAATATGCAAATGTTCAAGCACATTCAGGTTCTACAGCGAATATGGGAGCATATCGTGCAGTTATTAAACATGGAGATACTGTACTTGGAATGAGTTTGGATCATGGTGGACATTTAACACATGGACATCCACTTAATTTTAGTGGAATAGACTATCATTTTGTTAGTTACGGTGTTAATTTAGAAACAGAGCAAATTGATTATGAAGAATTAGAAAAAATTGCGATTGATGCGAAACCACAACTTATCGTTGCTGGCGCAAGTGCATATCCAAGAAAAATAGATTTTAAGAGAATGCGCGAAATAGCCGATAAGGTTGGAGCAAAATTAATGGTTGATATGGCCCATATAGCTGGTCTAGTTGCTGCCGGATTACATCAAAATCCATGTGATTATGCCGACATTGTTACTTCAACAACCCATAAAACGTTACGCGGACCACGTGGTGGAATCATTTTAACGAATAATTTTGAAATATATAAAGAAATTAATCGAGTTGTTTTCCCTGGAATTCAAGGAGGTCCATTGATGCATGTCATCGCAGCCAAAGCTGCCGCATTTAAAGAGGCTCTTGAACCAGAATTCAAAGCGTATCAAGAAAACGTAGTGTTAAACGCTGCTCAATTAGCAAAAGAGTTAATGGAACTTGGATTCAAAGTCGTTTCAGATGGAACAGATAATCACCTTGTTTTGGTTCAAGTAAAATCATTAACAGGATTAACTGGAAAAGATGCAGAACAATTATTGGACAAAGTAAATATTACTTGTAACAAAAATACAGTTCCTAATGATACTGAAAAACCTTATATTACAAGTGGTATTCGCTTAGGAACTCCAGCAATTACAACAAGGGGATTCCAGCTGGAAGATATGAAGACAATTGCCAAATGTATTTATGATACTTTAATGAATCCAGAAAATGATGATGTCTTAAATGCTGTTAGAAAGACAGTAAAAGAATTAACCACTAAATATCCATTAAATTATTAGATTTTACTCATATCACAAAGGGGTGATTATTATGAGAGTAGGAATAATAAAAAGTAATGGGAATATTGATAATCGAATTGAAAGAGTTCTTGTTCAAAATAAAATCAAAGGTGATTTTATTCATAAGTTTTCAAGAAACGTAATCAACCAATATGATGTTCTCATAATGACTTACCAAAATAATATTCCAAATATATCAAAAATAATTGAATCAATCGTGTTAGAACAAAAGACATTAATACTTTTCATTCACAACACATTATCAGTTGGACAATTTTACAATGTTCTTTATGATAGATATTTTAATGTCGTCAATGAACAGTTTCTTGATATTGAACTTCCCAACTTTATTCACTTAGCTTGCAAGTATTTAATGGAGATAAACCGATTGAAAAATGAAAATTCGGATCTTAGTAAGCAATTAAATGCTATTAAAACAGCGAATTTTGCAAAGCGAATTTTAATGGAAAAAGGTTATAGTGAAGACGATTCTCACAAGTTTATTCAGAAAAAAGCCATGGATTTAAGGAAACCAAGACAAATGATTGTAAACCTTATCATTGAAAATAAGATTGACTTTTAATTTGGGCGTTACTATAATTGGACTATAGACAAAGAGGTCTGATTAATTTATATTGCATGAAATACAATGGTGTCATATGCGAGAGCATATTTTTGACACCATTTTTTTATAAAAAAATAAGGAGGATTTGAAATGCCAATGTTTACGAAGGACGAAATTTTAAAAAATGCAATTGAAGAAAACGTAAAATACATACGTTTGTGTTTTACAGACATCCATGGAGTAATTAAGAACGTTGAGATTCCAGCAAGAAGATTAGAAGATGCACTTGATAATCAAATTATGTTTGATGGATCATCAATTGATGGATTTGTTAGAATACAAGAAGCTGATATGTATTTAAGACCAGATTACAGTACTTGGTTGGTTTTAACTTGGGAAACAACAACTTATGGAAAAGTAGCAAGACTTATTTGTGATATTTACTTGCCAAATGGAGAAGCATTTCTTGGCGATCCTCGTCAGGTATTGAAAAGAAACCTTGATAAAATGAGAAGCATGGGGTTTAAATCATTCAACATTGGAGTAGAACCTGAGTTTTTCTTATTTAAATTGGGAGAAAACGGTGAACCGACACTGGACTTCAATGATGATGGAGGATATTTTGATCTAGCTCCAGTTGATGGGGCAGAAGATTGTAGAAGAGACATCGTACTTGAACTTGAGAAGATAGGATTTAATATGGAAGCATCTCATCATGAGGTTGCTCCAGGACAACATGAAATTAACTTTGAATTTGACAATGCGTTAGAAGCTTGTGACAATCTCCAAACATTTAAATTAGTTGTCAAGATTGTAGCAAAAAGACATGGACTACACGCTACTTTTATGCCAAAACCAATATCCTCAATAAATGGTTCGGGGATGCATACGAACTGTTCGTTAAGTTATGAAGATGGAAGCAACGCTTTTTATGATCCAAAAGGTGAAATTCAATTAAGTGATGTTGCAAGATACTGGATAGCAGGTATTTTAAAAAATGCTCGTTCTTTCACAGCAATTACGAATCCAACAATCAATTCTTATAAACGTTTGGTTCCTGGCTACGAAGCACCTTGTTATGTTTCTTGGAGTGATGCAAATCGTTCCGCAATGATTAGAATTCCTGCAAAAAGAGGAAAAGCAACAAGAACAGAGATAAGAAG
>JAFGXW010000073.1 GCA_016936415.1 Bacilli bacterium
CAAAATTTTCGCACTTCCGCCAACCCAAACTTCAATAATTTCATCTCCAGAAAATTTTAATTTACCAATGATTTCTGAAGGTAACCCCATGCTGTACCCTTGACCCAAAATAAACTCTGTTTTACTGCCATCTACATACTTATTCAGATAACAAGATAATGCCCCATTGCTAGTCCCAGTAGCGCTCTCTTCGTCAATCCCTACTGCAGGAGCAAAATTACGGCCAAAAGCAAAAACATGGGACTTTGTTACTGTAAATGCATGAATGCCTATCACATTAAATTTATTTGAAATTTCAATAATCTCATCCAAATTTGGATTCATTTCATGTAGTACTTTTTCTGATTTAACAGGTAAAAATATTTCCCTTATTCCAGTAGACATTATTAAAATTGGTAGATCTTCTCTCAAAAAATCATAATTTTTAAAACAGTTTTTAATATCTTCATAATTCAAAATTTCTGCATATAATGGGTTGTTTTGTTGCATATAGACAAAATCAGATTGAACATCAAGATTTAGTACGCCTGCTTTGGTTTCTTGACAATAAATTCCTTCATTAATTACACCTAAATCTCTCATTAAATTAAAAGTGGCAATGGTTGCATGTCCGCACAAATCCACTTCATTTGTAGGTGTAAAAAAACGAACCTTAAAATCTGCAATTTCACTTTTTGAAACAAATGCAGTCTCAGAAAAATTTACTTCTTTCGCAATCTCTTGCATTTGATAGTCACTCAATAAATCTGCATACAAAACAACACCTGCAGGATTACCACCTTTTCCATCTTTTGGAAATGAGCTTAATCGATATAATTCATGTTTCACATAATCACCCCAAATCTATATTTGAATCTATATCACTACTCGTCTTTATAACCCGCTTCTAACCAACGTTTATAAATTTCATTAACGCTTCGTTTCATTTCTAAGCCAAATTCACTACCAATTTTTTGGGCATAAATTACTTGAGCAGCATTTTTTGCTTCAAAAGGATTGTTAGACTGAAATTTCGCTTCATTTTCTCGATACATATCATGTAACTCTTCACTTGATAAAGAACGATATTTTTCTTTGAACAATACATATTTTTCATCAAATCGAGACTGTATTTTTGGTTTATAATTATCTGGATAATTCCCAAAAACAATCATACTGAGCGGAAAAGAAAGATCCTTTAAATTAAATAATTCTCTATGCAATTCATAGTTTTCAATGATATCACCAATGTAACAACTACCTACTCCAAGTGATTCAGCGGCAATGACACTATTTTGAGCTGCAGCCATTGCATCTTGACTTCCAAGCAACAAATCACTTAACCCAGGATAAACAGCCTTCTGATCTTGTTCAAGACAGTAACTATGAAAATTATTATCAGCAAAATAATCATACATTTTTTGATAATCTACTAAAAATATCAAAGCAAAAGAAGCTGTCTTAATAAATGGTTGTTCATCACATGAGCGACTGAGAATTTCAAGAGTATCCTTGTTTTCTACTAAAATCATAGAGTAGAGCATTAAGTTCCCAGCTGAAGGAGCCCTCATTGCACTCTTTATTATTGTCTTTTTATGAAGTTCAGATACTGGAACTTTACTAAACTTTCGTAAACTAGTTCGATTATTAATGACGTTAATGATTGGATTCATATAATCACCTCATATTTAGTATATCATTTATAGAATATTTTGAATAGACAACAAAATATGTTATTCACTTTTGATACAAAAAGAGGAAAGACCTCTTAATCAAAATAAAAAAGCACTATTTCTAGTGCCTAAACATTAAATCTAAAATGCATTACGTCTCCGTCTTTAACAACATACTCTTTTCCTTCAAGTCTCATCTTTCCAGCTTCTTTTGCCCCTAGTTCACCTTTGAACTTTATTAAGTCGTCATAAGCGATGGTTTCTGCTCGAATAAACCCTTTTTGAAAATCAGTATGAATAATTCCAGCACATTCCGGTGCCTTCATCCCATTTTTAAAAGTCCAAGCTCTAACTTCTTGAGGACCAGCAGTAAAATATGTTTTTAGGCCAAGCAAATCATAACTTTTCTTAATCAAACGATCCAGTCCAGATTCAGAAACACCTAAGTCTTCTAAAAACATTACCTTTTCATCATTGCTTAACTCACTTAACTCTGCTTCAATCTTTGCACTAATAACAACTACTTCACTACCTTCTTTTGCGGCAAAGTCTTTAATAATTTTTACATATTTATTATTCTCAAAATCCGAGATTTCATCTTCAGAAATATTTGCTACATAAATCATTGGTTTTGCCGTTAAAAAATTAAAATTCTTAATAACTGCAAACTCTGGTTCGGTGAATTTCATCGTTCTGATCGGCAGATTATTCATCAAAGTATCACGAATTCCAACCAGTATATCATATTCATAAACAGACTCCTGGTCAACTTTTAACTGAGCCTTTTTTTCGATTTTAGGCAATCGTTTTTCAATGACTTCAATATCAGCAAAAATCAATTCTAAATTGATGGTTTCAATATCTCTTACTGGGTTTATTGTCCCATCTACATGAACAACATTTTCATCATCGAATGCACGAACAACCTGAACAATAGCATCTACTTCTCTAATATGACTTAAAAATTTATTTCCCAAGCCTTCTCCCTTCGATGCACCTTTCACGATACCTGCAATATCGGTAAATTCAAAAATTGTAGGGATCGTTTTTTTTGGATTAACAAGAGCGACGATTTTATCAATTCGTTCATCTGGAACTTCCACGATTCCGACGTTTGGATCAATGGTAGCAAATGGGTAGTTTGCTGCCAAAGCACTTGATTTTGTTATAGCATTAAATAGTGTTGATTTACCAACATTTGGTAATCCAACGATACCTGCGGTTAAACCCATATTATCATCTCCTTAGGACTAAATTATTTTACTTTATTTTAGCTATATTTACAAGAAAAAAAGCAAATAGTTTCTATTTGCTCACTCGCAAAGAAATTACATACTCGTTGTTAGGAATATCTTTGGGATTATCAATTTTAAAATACGCTACTTTCTTCTTAAAATATAAGATTCCAATTTCAAAATGACTTAGCGCAATCCCCATATCTAAAGCTTGGATATCATATTTAAGACTTATGCGTGGATATTTTGGTGTTCTCTCCATATAAAAATGAATGACATCATTATCAACATATGCTCTCCAAGGTTGTTTATTTGAAGCACTTGGTGCTCTTCGTACTAAACTAAGAGAATGTATTATTGGGTCATCCAAGTCCAAAAGAACATTTGAAAAATCAGCATAATTCTTAAATAAATGAGAAAGAGGCAATCGGCTTTGAGATTTCGCTGAATTACGAATCGCTCGTTCAAAAACTGTCCGATTTGATGCTCTATGTCCTACTGGACTAATGGCTGGGATAACTTCATTATCGCTTAATTCTTTGCGGTAATTTTGTCTTTTAAAAGTGCCACCTAACCAACAAGTATCAAAATCATGACTCGTTAAATCTAATATTAAATGTTCAAAAACATATCCAAAATCAACTAGAGATTGAAAATTGTTTTGACAAACTCCACCAATAAATGAAGGAACATTTTTGATAAGACCATATGTCCCAATTTTTTTGCCATTGGAGTCGTTAGAATTATTTAGTGAAAATGTCAATTCAAAAGAGTGGTCAAATGGACCAGTCATTTTACTATATGTATTTACCAAAGATAAAATAGTGTCAATTTCTATTTTTGATAACAATTCTTTTTGATAAGTTCTAGTGCTTTCTCTCTTCAATATGGCATCTCTCATATTTACACCTTTTTTCTTTGTGCTTGTAAACATTATAACAAATTCAATCCATTAATCAAGGAAATAAAAAAGGGGGTACTCCCCTTCTTTATTTAATCATCTGGATGAACACCAAGAGTAGCTTCTTCTGAAATAAAGATTTCACCATTTCTAATATATTTTATAATAACCACTTCACCAACTGAACTATTTAAGATTGCCTCTTTTAAATCATTAAAGTTGAACACATCTTTAAAATCATCCATTGATGTATTTCTAAATCCGATAATAACATCATTATTTTGAAGTCCAGCTGCCTCAGCTGCACCTCCAGGTAGTACTTGTATACAAACACCATAATCTAGCCCACATGTGTTTTGCAAAGCATATGTTGAAATTCCCAAATATGGTCGAGTAATAATTCCATCATCCTCTAAATCCGCAGTAATTCTTTTTACAGTATTTGAAGGAATTGCAAATCCAATATTTGAAACATTATCATCAATCAATTTCATATTATTAATCCCAATTAATTCTCCATTAAGATTCACAAGTGCTCCCCCGCTATTACCAGGACTTAATGCAGCATCATGTTGTAACAGTGTTGCTGAAAAAGATCCATCATCAACGTATCTAGCTAACCCACTAATTACACCCATCGTAACAGTTCCATAATATTCAAACCCTAATGGATTCCCAATAGCAAAAACAAATTGGCCAAGCTCTACTTCATATGAATCAGCCATTGGTATCACAGAAAAATCTTGAGAAGATGTGAAAGTTAATACGGCAATATCAGTTGTTAGATCATATCCAATCAATTCTACGGAGTCAGCTATCTCAAATAAAAGTGAATTTTTTTCATAGATAATGGTTTGTACTGTGCTTTCATAATAAGTAGTAACAACTTCTTGATCCACAAAATTTTCTTCAGAATGCACTACTACATGTGCATTTGTAACTAAATAGTATACATTCCCTTCCTTTTTATAGACAACACCAGATCCACTACCAGAGCCAATCTCTGAGGATGCAAAAACACCCAATACACCAGTACGAACATGGTCAATCATTCCAATAATTGAATCCTGAAATGAAAGAAGATCGTAAGTAGTATTTATGATGTTATTTTC
>JAFGXW010000074.1 GCA_016936415.1 Bacilli bacterium
CTGAAATTCAAAGTATTGGTAATGCTTTGAAAGATAGTAACAACGATGAAGCTGTTGAACTATTAAAACAGTACATTCATACGTATAGAGAAATGTGTAAAAAGGAATGATTGATTCATTCCTTTTTTGATTAAAAAGCACAAAATCAGACATCAATTGACGAAAAATGTTATTTTTAATCTATGTCAGCGTTTACACACATTTGAAAAATTGAATTTACTGAATGACAGTGATAAAATATGTTAACTTGAAATAAGGGTGTGATTAGATGAAGATTATTAGTACAAGAAGTGACTTGAGTGTTAATTCAGAAGAGGCGATATTAAAAGGGTTATCAACTGATGGAGGATTGTTTGTTTTTGAACAAAATAGACCCATTATTTTTCATAATTCTTTGTCTTCTTTGTCATACCAGGATTTAACTTTAAAAATCATGACGACATTGTTTGAAGATTATGATGAACATGTTTTGAAAAACATCGTGTATGAAGCATATGGTTCAAAGAACTTTCCTGATGGTGTAGTTAAACTAGAAAGTTTTGATGAATGTGCTTATTTAGAACTTTATCACGGACCAACGTTTTCATTTAAAGATTTGGCATTGAGTATATTGCCGTTATTGATGAAGGAAGCAAAACGAGATAATGAAATTCATAAAAAGACGGTTATTCTTACTGCGACTTCTGGAGATACTGGAAGTGCAGCTCTTTCAGGGTTTGGTCAAGATGAAGATACGGTTGTTTTTGTGTTATACCCAAGAGACGGGATTAGTAAGTTCCAAGAACTTCAGATGAATGGATATCAAAGTAGTAATCTGCGAATATTTGGGATTGATGGAAATTTTGATGATTGTCAAAATATTGTCAAAAAATTATTTAAAGATTTAAAACCCAGAAATATTACAATTGGATCTGCAAACTCTATCAATATTGGTAGACTTGTACCGCAAATCGTATATTACTTTTATAGTTATTTTGAACTGCGAAAAACCGGAAAAATCCAAGATAAAGAATACATTAATGTATGTGTCCCAACAGGGAACTTTGGGAATATATATGCAGCATATTTAGCTCGTGAATTTGGATTGCCAATTGCGAAATTAATTGTAGCGTCAAATAAAAATAATGTCTTAACTGATCTTTTCGAAACTGGAATCTATAATAGTAAGAGAGAGTTTTCAATCACACATTCTCCTTCTATGGACATCTTAATTTCATCCAATGTTGAACGTTATATTTTTGACTTGTTGAATCAAGACGTTGATAGAGTGAGTCATTTGATGGAACAATTTACCGAAACTGGAAACATCTACATTGAAGAATTCAAAAAACAAATAGATTTTACGGCAGGATATGCTTCAGAAGAAGAAACACTTCAAGAAATAAAACGAGTATTTGAAACGCGAAATTATTTGATTGATCCCCATACCGCAGTCGCTAGTTTTGTGAATCAGCAATATCAAAAGACAACTGGAGATACAAAATTCACATTGATTGTCTCGACCGCAAGTCCCTTCAAGTTTAGTGAATCGATACAAGAAGCATTGAGAATTAATAAAGGATCTAACTTATTAGAAAATATTGATACAATTGGTACTTTTAGTCATACCAAGATTGATAAACGAATGATTGATATTTTATCAAATGATAATAAAAGAAGAGTTTTGGCAAAAGAAACAGCATATGATGAATTAAAAAGAATGATAGGTGAAATTGATGGTTAAAATCACGTTGCCTGCGACAACTGCTAATTTTGGAATTGGATTTGATACACTTGGTATGGCATTGAGTTTGTATAATGTTTTTAGTTTTAAACATAGTAAGCAATATCAGATTATTGGTTTTGATGAGCATGTCACATTGACGAATAATTTGGTGCTTTCTTCATATGTTATGTTTGCCGAATCATGTCTTGAAAAAGACAAGGTGAAATTTGTAGAAATTGAACAAGTGAGTTCAGAAATCCCTTTTGCAAGAGGACTGGGGAGTAGTGCTACTTGTATTTTAGCTGGCGTTATTGGGGCTAATATTATAAATGAATGTGGAAAGTCATTTGATGAATGTGTTGATTTTGCTGCGAAAATTGAGGGACACCCAGACAATATTTATGCTTGTGCTTATGGTGGATTTGTATCTGCCTATCTTGAAAATGGGAAGTATTATTATGATCAATATCCCATCTCAAAAGATCTTCAGTTTCAACTTTTAATACCATCAGTAATTGGGAATACATATACATTGAGAAAAGTATTACCAAGTGAAGTACCATATCATGATGTTGTTCATAATCTTTTCAGAATTGTGAGTTTACCAAATGCACTTTTGAATGGAGATTTTGCCAGTCTAAAGAGAATATTAAAGGATCATCTTCATGAACCTTTTCGTTTTCCTCATATACCGAAATATTCATTGATTCAAGCAATAAATCAGTCACCAAATACCATTGCTTTAATTAGTGGATCTGGACCATCGGTTTTATTGATTCATCAACAAGCAAATTCAATGCTTATTAATCAGGAAATTACAGATTCATATCAATTGATTGATATTGAAATTGGAAACAAACTTGAAGTTGAGGTGTTACTATGAATATTGCGTTATTAGGATTAGGTGTTGTAGGCAAAGGCGTCTATGATTTATTACTTCAAAATCATCCATCTATTCAGATATCCTACATATTGGAACCTGATTTAGAAAAATGTAAAGGGATAAAAGTTCCGATTGCTAAGAATTATCAAACTATTTTAGAAGATGAAAAAGTTGATGTTGTCGTTGAATTGATTGGTGGAGTACAAATAGCGTATGATTTTGTTAAGAGTGCTCTAAAGGCAAAAAAACATGTCGTGACAGCAAACAAAGCACTTATTTCTGCGCATTTTGATGAACTATTATCTTTGGCAAAAGAAAATGAAGTTAGTCTTCGTTTTGAGGCTTCTGTTGGTGGTGGAATGATTGTATTGAACCCCCTAGATGCTATTTCGAGAATTAATGATATAACAAAAATTCAAGGAATTATAAATGGGTCTACAAATTATGTTTTATCAAAAATGTTTATGGAAAATATCCCTTTGCATGAAGCTGTCGATATGGCATATAAAAATGGGTATTTGGAAACGGGTAGTAACGATGATATGGCGGGACTAGACTTGATGAGAAAAATGAATATATTGTCTTCTATATCATTTCATTCATTTGGGAAAGAACAAGATATTTTTGTACATTCTTTGGAGAACTTGAATCCTTCTTTTGTTGAATATTTACATTCGAAAAACTGGATCTTAAAGTTTGTAGGAACGTCTATTAGAGTACATAATGAAATGATGATTACAGCAGAACCTGTAATTGTTAAAAAGAGTCACTTGTATGGGCAATTCAATTATGAACAAAACATCATTGAGTTGACTATGAATGGAGATATGAAATACTCTTTTACTGGTCCTGGAGCAGGAAGATATCAAACTGCCTCAGCAGTTATATATGATTTGCTTCAAAATGAAAAAAGAAATTCTTTGGAATATAGAATTACAAATCATTCTTTAGTAGTCAATAACGATTTGGTGAAATATCGTTATCTAATTCAATTAGATAATACGTTTTTAACTACGCCATATCTTACTAAAACTGA
>JAFGXW010000010.1 GCA_016936415.1 Bacilli bacterium
GGTAAAAACTCACATACTTCTTTTGTGCTCAAAAACGCAAATAAATCATCATAATCAGTTTCTTTAAATGGTCGGTACTGTAGTCTTTTTGATTCAAAGAAAGTATGGTTCATATCCTCACCTACTTGTTTAGATAATTGGTTTTAATGCTTTCACAAATTGAAGAAAATCTTGATAGTTTCCTTTATAATCTGAGTGATAGTCAATGTTATTTCGATTGACGATGCAATCAGTAATGATGTATGTTTTGATGCCTAATTTCATCGCGCCAAGATCATCCACGACATCATTCCCAATCATCATACATTCTTCTGGTTTCTTTTGTATGGTTTGTAGTACTTCCTCAAAATACATAGCATTTGGTTTGCAATAATGATTCATCTCAAATGCTGAAATATAAGAAAAATCTTCTGGGGTTAACCCTGCCCATCTTACTCTATGGTGATTTGCTTTCATTGGAAATAACGGGTTGGTCGCTAATACAATGGTATACCCTTTTTCTTGTAATATTTTCACACTCTCAATCATTTCTTTTGATGGATAAGTGGTTGCTTGTACTCTTTGGAATAATGTATCATAATACATTGAAAACATTTCTTTATATTCTGTAATGTCATGACCAATTCTTTTTTCAAACGCAGCCATAAACACTTCCTCATTGGTATTGCCAGTATCGTTACCGATCATTAAATCTGAGCATTCTCTCACATATTGTACCAATAGATTTGGATCTATTTTATCTTTAAAATGAATTCCTAAATTGATAAAATATTGACGCATGAATTGATCAAAATCCATTGGCAATACCGTACCATCCAAATCGAACAAAATCGTATTTATCATCTAGTATCTTCCTTTCAAGTGATTCTCACATACCATTATAACATACCTCCTACTTTCAAAAAACAGTATTTATACTTTGTGAAACCATGTTATAATGAATCTACAATTACACTATGGTTCATGAAAGGAAAAATGTATGATCACAAAACAAACAGTATCCTCATATCATGATTATATTATTTCAAAAAGAAGAGATTTTCATATGCACCCAGAACCAGGATTTCAAGAATTCCGTACATCAAAAATCATCAAAGAGGAATTACTTTCTTTTGGTTTTGAACTAGAAGAAGGAATTGGCGTAACCGGAATTGTCGGAACATTAAAAGGAGACCATCCAGGAAAAACCATTGGTTTCCGAGCAGATATTGATGCCTTGATGATGCAGGAAGAAAATGATGTAGCATACAAATCTACTTATCCTGGTGTCATGCATTCTTGTGGACACGACACACATACCGCAATGTTACTTGGAACAGCTAAATTTTTTAGTGAACACAAAGACCTACTCCATGGTACGTTAAAAGTCATTTTCCAATCAGCCGAAGAAGGACCAATGCCTGGTGGGGGAATTAGCGTGGTTGAGGGTGGTTATATCGATTCATGTGATGCGGTATTTGGAAACCACATCACAGCACGTGATATGTGTGGCATGATTGCCATCAAAAAAGGTCCAGCAATGGCTGCACCTGATGAATTCAAAATCAAAATAATCGGTACAGGAACCCATGCAAGTGCACCACATACAGGACAAGATCCACTTCTTACCGCTTCTCAAATTATCATGGCTTTTCAGAACATCATATCAAGAAACATCAATCCAAATAAACCAGCCGTTATCAGTGTTTGTACCATTCACGGTGGAACTGCATTTAATATCATTCCATCTACTGTCGAAATGACAGGAACCGTAAGAACATTAGAACCCGCAGTGAGAGACTTGGTATTTTCACGTATGGAAGAAACCATCAAACAACTCACAGCTTTGAATCAATCCACTTACGAATTTGAGATTATCAAATCATATCCACCTCTTTTCAACAACATCGAAATGTCTGATTTTGTCATTGATGTAGCTTCTGAAGTAATTGGAAAAGAAAATGTGATCATCCTAGATGAACCTTCCATGGGTGGAGAAGATTTCTCTTACTATTTAGAACGAAAACCAGGTGCCTATTTTTGGCTTGGTGGTCGCAATAAAAACGAACCTAATTTCTACAACAATCACAATCCTAAATTCGACATTGATGAAGAGTCTTTATTAATTGGTACGACGCTTCAAATCAACATCATTCTTTCTTACTTGAATCGCTAAAAGGAATCTATTTGATTCCTTTTTTTTAAAACACATCAAGCAAATATGTTTTTTATTGCAATATTACTTTGACACGCATAGTAATATAGTTTATATTATAACTACAAGGAGTGATATTATGAAAATTGCAGTAATTACAGACTCAAGCTCAAATTTGAGCTTAGACTATATTAAATCAAATCCAAATCTTGCAATGACGCCTTTGATGATTTCGTTTGAAGATGCTTTTTATAGAGACTTAGTAGAAGTTGATTATAAAACAGTCTATGAAAAATTAATGGTAACAAGCGTTACAACTAGTTTACCTAGTTTAGAAGATTTTGATCAAGCAGTCATGAAATTTCAAAAAGAGGGTTACACAGATATTTTGGTTATCACAATTTCAAGTGGATTAAGTGGAACGTTTAATGGTTTCAATACCGCTGCGGGTGAATACACAGATATCAACATTCATATGTATGATTCAAAAACATTATCAATGGCGCTTGGATACATAGTAAAAGAAGCCATAGATCTCATTAAGAAAGACTTACCTTTGCCACAAATCATCAAAAAATTAAATAAATTACGTTACGAAGAATCACTTGCTTTATTTACGGTAGAAACTTTAAAATGGCTTAAAAAAGGTGGACGTATTGGTAAAGTTGAAGGTACCATAGGTGAATTACTTCATGTAAAACCAGTCATCACAGTAAACGATGATGGAGTTTACGTGACCTTGTCAAAAGGATTTGGAATGTCTAGAACATTAATTGCGTTACGACAAGCACTTCGTGATAAATTCTCTCAAGAATTAATTGATGTTACCATCCATTATGGAGACAATTTAGAAAAAGCAAATTCATTAAAAGCAAAAATCGAAGCAGAGTTCAACATCAATACAATTGACGTTGTTCAGTTAACTCCAGTACTTGGTATTCATACCGGTCCTGAGATGTATGCATTGATCGCAAAAAAAGTACATAAGTAAAACAAATGGCAAACTCAATTGAGTTTGCCATTTTTATTATTCTGGTTGTGGATTTAAAGTAAAGATGATGGTAACGGGATTATGATCACTATTTTCAAATGCCAAATCATTTCCAAATACTGCGTCTACAGTAATATTAGGCGATAGTAAGAATCCATCAATAATCGTTTCAAAATTAACGCCTTCCACATAAGGTGCATCATCAGAACGAACCGTA
>JAFGXW010000075.1 GCA_016936415.1 Bacilli bacterium
CATTCCTTCTCTTCTCAAAGGGACACTAACAGCAGCACCTTCCGGAAAATTTTGAAGTCCGATACCAATCGCAAGTGCAATTGCTCCACCAATAGCAGCAGCAACTAACGTAGGTTGTGATACAATATCAAATGCAGAAGCAGCATAACCAAAAGCAACTCCAACAGCTAACCCTTCTGGAATATTATGTAATGTAATCGCCAAAACCAATAATATACTTCTACGCCAAGATGAATTCACTCCCTCAGCATGTTCACTTTCAATATGTAAATGGGGTAAAAATCTATCCACTAATAGTAAAAATAGTCCACCCGCTAAAAACCCCAATACTGCTGGTAACCAAGCAACCATATTTAGTTCTTCAGCAAGACTAATTGAAGGTGCAAGTAAACTCCAAAATGATGCAGCAATCATAACTCCAGCACTAAATCCCAACATACCGTTAAATATCTTTTTCGATACTTTTTTAAATGGGAAAACCATAGCTGCACCTAGTGCTGTAACACCATATGTGAAAAGTGTTGCGAGGAATGCGGCAAATATCGGATTCTCATAAACCCAATTAATCATTTTGTATCCCCCTAAGCTTTATTTGCAGATCCGAAAAGTTCAATTTTTTCTTTAACTGTATTTATAACAGCTTGTGTTCCCGGTGCAAGTAACTTACGTGGGTCAAACCCTTTTCCAACTAAATCTTTATCCGCTAAAATATATTCTCTAGTAGCAGCAGCAAAAACCAATTGACATTCTGTATTTACATTAATTTTAGAAACACCTAATGCAATTGCATCTTTAACCATTTGATCAGGGATTCCAGTTCCTCCATGTAACACAAGTGGCATTATACCTGCAACTTCTTGAATTTTCTTTAATACATCCAAACGAAGACCTTGCCAATTCGCAGGATACTTTCCGTGAATATTTCCAATTCCAGCAGCCAGCATAGTTACACCTAAGTCAGCGATCATTTTACATTCCATTGGATCAGCAACTTCACCACCACCAACGACACCGTCTTCTTCTCCACCAATACTTCCAACTTCAGCTTCAACACTAATTCCTCTTTCAGCTGCGTATTTCACAATCTCTTTTGTCTTTTGGACATTCTCTTCAATTGAATAATGAGATCCATCAAACATTACACTACTAAATCCAGCTTCAATACAAGCTTTTGCTCCTTCAAATGATCCATGATCCAAATGAAGTGCAACAGGTACAGTAATGTTGTAGAAATCTAACATTCCCTCAACCATTGCTACAACTGTTTTATATCCTGTCATGTATTTTCCTGCACCTTCAGAAACCCCTAAAATAACTGGTGATTTCATTTCTTCTGATGCAGTAAGAACTGCTTTAATCCACTCTAAATTATTAATATTGAATTGACCTACTGCGTATCCTTCTTTTCTTGCTTTAATTAACATTTCTTTTGCAGAAACGAGTCCCATAATTTATTCCTCCTATATTTTATAATATCAAATTTATTATACAATAAATTTTATATAAAGTAAACAAATGAGCCCTCAACAACCTTGAAAAATTGTGCAAAAAAACATCACCAACTTTGAAATTGATGATGTTAAATTAAGATATTCTATTTATTTTCCTGAAACCATTAATGAATGAATTAATAAGGAAGGACTTCCGATATAACCAAAGTTAAACTTTAAGTCATTACATACAGCTTTTACATCCTTTAAAACTTGAAGATAATTTCCAGCAACAGTAATCAAAGCAACCGGTCTAACAACAGCACCATCTTCAACTAAAAATCCTGAAGCTTGTAAACTGAAATCTCCACTAATTGGATCTGTTCCAGAGTGGGTTCCAGCCAACTCAGTAATAATTAATCCTTTTTTCATTGATTTTACTGCATCGTCATATGATAAATCGCCAGGTTTAATATATAAATTTGTTGGTGCAATCCCGCGTCCAATAAATCCATTACCTGTTGATTTTGTATGATCTTTTTTCGCAGTTTTTAAATTATGCATAAATCCAGTCAAAACACCATCTTTAACAAGTTCTTTATAAGTTGTCGCTACACCTTCATCATCAAATGAACCAGATTTAGCAGACTTCTTCATGAATGGATCATCAATTACTGTGATATTTGTATTTGCGATTAATTGTCCAACTTTTCCTTTCAATAATGAAATATCTTTTTGGACACTCTCTGCACTAAACATCCCCACATGAGGTGTCAATAAACTTGCACTAGCTTCTTTTGAAAGAAGGATTTCATATTGCCCTGAATCACAAGCTGTAGCACCAAGTAGTGAAACTGCACGTTTAGCACCCTCTTCAGCCACTGTTTCAAAATCAAAGTCAGCGTAATCATTTGAGCGAATATAATCAATTCCAGTACGTTGATCTTTGCCATCACTTGCAATTACATATACACCAATCAGACCATCATTTACTTTTTTAGATAATTTTAGCCCTTTCGAGTTTTCAATCGTAACTTCTACAGCCCCATCACTGTAAAAAGCTTGCACCATTTTAATTCTTTCATCCTTTTCTAACACTTTCTTTTCTAAATCTAAGACGTCTTGAATTTTTTGTTTGGCACTCACATCATAAATTGATTCATTAAACAGTCCAGGAACATTTTTATATTCTTTATCTCCTGCATAAATGAATACTTCATCTTCAGAATCAATTGTTTTCGCTGATGCAATAACACTATCAATTAGGAAATCAAATACTTCTTCATTTATCACTTCTGTCGTAACAGTCCCCATTTTTGAATCATATATACCTTTAACACTTAGTTTTTGTGTGTTTGCAATTGTATACTTTTCAAGCTCATTTTTAAATACTTCAATATCAAATTGATTGTCATCCACGTAATAAACTTGTAAATCTTCAATTCCTTTTTCTTTTGCCAATGCGAATAGTTTTTCAAAATTCATTAGTTTGCCGCCTTTCTACCACCAACGGTCATTTCAGATACTCTGATTGTCGGTTGTCCAACATCTGTTGGAATACTTCCAGAAGCACTTCCACACATTCCTTGAGCACGTAGTAAATTGTTTCCAACCATGTCTACTTTTAGCAACGCTTGAGATCCAGTTCCAACCAAAGTTGCACCTTTTACAGCTTCAGCAATTTTACCATTTCTAACCATGTAACCTTCACCTACAGAGAAGTTGAAATCTCCGGATGCAGGGTTTACACTTCCGCCACCCATTTTTTTACAATACAAACCATATTCTGTTGCAGCAATGATTTCATCAAATGTTGATGTACCATTATCAATATAAGTATTTGTCATACGAGAAGTAGGTTCATAGCGATATGATTCTCTCCTACCTGAGTTTGTAGGTAAATCATTCATTCTTTTTGCGTTTAGTTTATCAATCATATAGCTATTCAAAACACCATCTTTAATTAGAACACGCTTAATTTGAGGGTTACCTTCATCATCAAAAGCAGCACTTCCCCATGCATTAGGTATTGTTCCATCGTCGATAGCAGTTACAAGAGGACTTGCGATAATTTCTCCTTTTTTACCAGAAAATACACTAGCACCTTTTGCGACACTTGTTGCTTCTAAACTATGTCCACAAGCTTCATGGAAAATTACTCCACCAAATCCATTGTCAATGATAACCGGCATTTTACCACTAGGACATTCCTCTGCGTGTAAATTAGCAATAGCAATTCTAGCAGCTTCTCTAGCAGAATCTTCTACACTCATTATTTCTTTAAAGAGCTCAAAACCATAGAAACCTCCCGGACCATCAAATCCAGTTTGTTTGCTTGTTTCATTTGCGGCAATAGCGGCAATAGACATTCTTGTACGAACTCTTCTATCTTGAACATATGTACCTTCACTATTTGCAATCCACACATTTTGAACATAATCCTGATAATTAGCTGAAACTTGATTTATCTCATCGCTATATTCACGAGCTGCAACATCAGCTCGACGTAGTAAAGCTACTTTTTCATCTATCGAGACTTCTGATGGTAAATACTTAATTTTATGAACATTTGCGACTTGTAATTCCTTTAATTCAACTGTAATACCTTGTTTTTCACCCGGAAATGATTGTGCAAGATCGTTGGCTAATTTTAATAAATCAGTTTCCTTCGGACTATTTGTATAACCATATACTGATTGATACCCTCTAGCAACTCTAACACCTATACCAAACACTTTAGAATTATTAACTTGTTGAATTTTGCTTGCAAGTAAAGATGCATTTGTTTGAAATTTATCTTCAATAAATACTTCGGCAAAATCCGCATTTGTTGATAAGGCTTGTTGTAATATTTTAGTAATTAATACTTTATCTAACATACTTTTCCTCCTAAATGATTCATTTCTATTTTAAATTATACCACATTCGTAATCAAAAAAAAAGCAATCGACAAAAATCAATAAATGTCTTTGTTAAGCCGTTAACTATAGTGTATAAATATGAACAAATAAATTAATTTTGTCATATCTTGTTCTTTTTATTTTAAGGCAGTCTATTTAAGCAAAATATCGAGAATACATTAAAAAAAATAACGCCAAAGCGTTATTTTTTCAATGTCGCACCAATAAATTCTCTAAATAATGGATGCGGTCTTTGTGGTCGTGATGAAAATTCAGGATGAAATTGTGATGCAATAAAAAACGGATGATCCTTCAGTTCTACTATCTCAACCAAATTGGTTTGAGGATTTATACCAGATACAACCAATCCACATGATTCAAGTTGTTCTTTAAATTTATTATTGAACTCGTAACGATGACGATGTCTCTCTTTAATAGACGTAGTTCCATATGCCTTATGTGCAAGTGTTCCTTCTTTTACTTCACAATCATATAATCCAAGTCTTAATGTTCCACCCATATGTATCCCTTCATACTGTTCCGGAAGGTAATCAATAATTGGGTATGGTGTAGCTTCATCCATTTCTGTGGAATTTGCTCCAGTCATATGGCATACATTTCTAGCATATTCAATAGAAGCCAATTGCATACCTAAACAAAGACCTAAATATGGAATTTTATTTTCTCTAGCATATGTGATTGCTTTAATTTTACCTTCGATTGCTCTTTTACCGAATCCACCTGGGACCAATATTCCATCTATACCTTTTAATTGTTCATTAATTTCCTGGTCTGCCAATTCTCCTGCATTAATCCATTTAATATTAACTTTCGCATGATGAAAATACCCTGCATGGCTTAAGGCTTCACTTACACTTAAATACGCATCTTGTAAAGATACATATTTTCCAACAAGTCCAATGGTGACCTCTTTATCTAATGATTTTACTCTTTCAACAAGTTCTTTCCACTCTTTCAAATCACTTTTTGGAACATCTAGTTTAAAATGTTGACATACTAAATCATCCAAATTTTGTTCTTCTAATTTTAATGCAACTTCATATAAAATTTCGCAATCTTGTGCTTCAATAACCGCTTCTTTTTTCACATCACAAAAAAGTGCTATTTTTTCTCTCATACCATTCGTAATGGGATGAGAAGTTCTTAGAACAATGATATCTGGACTAATTCCCAAACTTCTCAATTCTTTTACACTATGTTGAGTCGGCTTAGTTTTTAATTCTCTTGCAGCACTTAAATAAGGTACTAGAGTTGTATGAATAAAAATTGTGTTTTCAACTCCAAAATCTCTTCTAGATTGGCGGATTGCTTCTAAAAACGGTAGGGATTCAATATCCCCAACTGTTCCACCTATTTCGGTAATAATAATGTCTGCTTCTGATTCTGTAGCAGCTTGTACTAATTTATCTTTGATTTCGTTTGTAATGTGTGGAATTACTTGAATTGTTGCCCCTAAATAATCACCACGTCGTTCTTTTTCGATTACACTAGCATACACTCTTCCAGTCGTAATATTACTTGCTTTACTTAAATTTTCATCTATAAATCGCTCATAATGACCCAAATCTAAATCCGTCTCTGCACCATCATCCGTCACAAAAACTTCACCATGCTGATAAGGAGACATGGTTCCAGGATCTACATTGATATATGGATCAAATTTTTGCATGAAGACTTTTAATCCACGATTTTTTAGTAAGCGTCCTAAAGAAGCTGCGGTAATTCCCTTACCCAAACTTGATACTACTCCACCAGTTACAAAAATATACTTTGTTTGTTTCATACATTCACCTCATCATTATAATAAAAAAAAGTTCTCCCATTCAGGAGAACTTTTTATAGTGTGCCCTTATAAATTATATCAAAACACAAAATATAATTCAACTACTAAATTTAATTAATCATTATATTGATCTTCGTAAGTATCCATATATTCATTATATTTTTCTTCATCGAAATCATCTTCTTCTTCATCTTCAATGATTTCATCATAATCAACATAATCTTCATCTTTCACAACACCAGCTTCAGCTTTTTCTGCGAATACTTTTTCAAGCTTTGCACGATCAATTTTATCCGCTTTCTCAACTTTGACAACTTCTGGTTTTTCTTCAACAATAGGTTTTTCTACTACAGTCACATCCTCAACATCTTCAACAATTGGCTGTGCAACTTTTTCATCTATATAATCACTTGCAACAATTTCAGTATATTCCTTGTAAAAAGAACCATCTTTCTCCCATAGTTCCGTTTTTTGATGCTCTTTCAAGTCCCACATATTATCGCCGGTATATACAAATTTTGCAGATATTGAAATATCAGTATAAAATTGTGTAACTAATTCAAGTTTCATTTCATCAGAATACTCTTTTTCTCCACATACAATGTTAAAAAGCTCATAGAATTCAAGAGGTTCTTTCTTTTCCTTTAAAATTCTTGTTGCAGCATCGATCAAAGCTTGTTCTTTAATATTTGGCATGTTTTTCCTCCTTGATACTATAAATATTTAATTAGAATGGTTATTTTATTGATTATTTCGCCCTCTAATAATAATTCATATTCAATTCTCAATATTTCAGTTGAGTGTAAAATTTCAATTGTTTTGATTTCTAATATAAATTTGTTTCCGTCGACTTCATAAGTTCCATGTGTCTGTTTACTCGTATCAAAACGATACTGCATACTAACAGACCCTCTTTTTACATATTCAATCTTATTATCTTCCTTAAATAAGATATAATGTGTATTATGCTCATTGTCGGTAAATTTCAAACGATTCTCATAAAATTCAGCATTGGTTATAAAATTAGCATTTGAATCTAAAGAAACTATTGAAAATTCAATCTCCATATTTTTCATATTATCACCAAACCAATTCATATTATAACACAATAAATGTTAGGTTGAAATATTAAGTGCTACATTATTATATATTATGTTTTATTTGTATGCAAGGAAAAAATAAAAGGACATCTCCTTTTATTTTTTTATTGGAATTGTAATTATAAATGTTGTTCCTTTTGAAACCACAGATTCAACATTAATATTTCCACCATGTTTCATTACAACATTCTTACAAATACTTAAACCAAGCCCACTACCACCAGAATCTCTACTTCTTGCAGCGTCAACTCTATAGAACCTTTTAAATATTTTTTCTACATCAGACTGCATAATCCCAATACCAGTATCTTGAATCGAAAGAATATAGTTATTTTCATGAATCACACCAGTCACTGTAATTTCCCCTGAATCTGTATATGTTATTGCATTTTTAATCAAATTCAAAATAACTTGTCCCATTTTGTTTTTATCAATTCTCATCGAACAAGATGCAATATTTTCAATATATTTTAAGCCCTTCTTATCAAGTTGTCGTTTCAATAAATTTGCATTTTCCTTAATCAATTCTGCAAAATCAGTATCCTCAAGTGTCAACTCATAATCAAGACGATCCATTTTCGATATGATAAGCAAATCAGAAAGAATTGTTTCCATTCTTGTTGATTCTTTTCGAATTAAAGAAATGAATTCTTCACGTTCGCTAGCTTTAATGTTTTTATCTCTATCTAAAATTTCAGAAAATCCCTTGATTGTTGAAAGTGGTGTTTTTAATTCATGAGAAACATCTGCGGTAAACTGCTTTTGAAAGTTTTCAGCAGTTTTTAAGGAGGTTATATCGTGCACAATAATTAGACACCCTCGAAACATTTTATTTTCGAAAAGCGGTGTACTAATTAAGTCAAAATAATGCTCATTAAAGGCAATCTGCTCTCTTAGTGTTTTCTCAAGAAGATATGCTTGATTGATAAACTTGTACAAAGGTTTTACTTTGACCAAAACATTATAGTCTTCGTTATGAAAATTGATGTTAAAGTAATTTTGAATATCTTTATTCATAAAGTTAACAATGCCTTCTTCATTCACCATGATGATTCCACTACCTAATGTAGTAGTTAACGATATAAATCGTTTATACGTTTCGTCATTCTCTTTTTTTGTTTTATCTAATTTTGATAGTAACTTACTAACTGAATCAACTTTGTCTTGATTGGTTTCAGCATTAATTTTATATGTAGTATAAAAATGAAATGTCATAAGAAGTAAAACCAATAAAACTGTTCCAACGATATCATGTATAAAAATAACATAAATAGATACCACAACATAATAAAGTGTTATCAGTAAGTACTCTTTCTTTATGTTCATATTTATCACCTCTAATCATATTATACCAAACAAACGTAAAAAACTAATTTAATTCAACTCTTTTCCCATTGACTAAGTATACGATATTTTCAGCAATGTTAGTTACATGGTCTCCGGCACGCTCAATTTGTTTGAAAACCAATAATGCTCGCATAGCTTCTTCTACTTCTTCTTCTGATTTTGTTTTTCCAACCTTAATTAAATTCTTGACTTCGTTTTTATATTCATTATCCAGCTTCTCATCTAATTCATTAATTTGTAGCGCTAGTTCTATATTATCTTTACTCACAGCGTCCATGATTCCTCTTATCATTTTTAAAAAATATTCTAATAATTTAATAATTGATTTAATGTATTGTGAGTTATCATGTTTTGTTTTAATAATATACTTCGAAATATTCACTGCATAATCCCCTATTCTTTCTAGGTCAGTCGCAATTTTTAATGCGGTGATCACTCTTCTTAAATCAGTTGCAACAGGGCATTGCTTAGCAATTAGCAAGTATGCATCAACATTAATCGATACTTCAATATCGTTAATAAACTTATCGTGTAAAATGATTTCATTTGCCAAAGATACATTCATTGTTTTACATGCGCTCAAGACATTTTCAAACGAAAGAACGATTTCTTTTCCCATATCTAACACTTTGTTATTTAAAGCATCTAATTCTGTAATGAATTTTTTCCTATTTTGCATCATATTATTTCCTCCTATCCAAACCTACCGGTAATGTAGTCTTCTGTTTTTTGATTTTTTGGCGTAGTAAAGATTTTATTTGTCAAGTCCATCTCAACGATTTCACCCGTCAAGAAAAAGGCTGTATTATCTGATATTCTTGCTGCTTGCTGCATAGAATGTGTAACAATGATAATTGTATATTTTTCTTTTAAATCATTAATTAACTCTTCAATCTTTAATGTCGCAATAGGGTCTAATGCACTTGTTGGTTCATCCATTAAAATTACTTCAGGTTCCATAGCAATTGCTCTTGCTATACACAATCTTTGTTGTTGTCCACCCGATAAACTCAATGCACTTTCCTTTAATCGATTACTAACTTCATCGTATAATGCAGCTGATTTCAAAGCATTATCTACAATTTTATCTAGTTCATCCTTATCTTTAATCCCTTGACACCTAGGACCATATGCAACATTATCATAAATATTCATCGGGAATGGATTCGGTTTTTGGAATACCATCCCTACACGTGTACGCAAATCAATTACATCAAATTTCTCTCGATATATGTCTTCTTGGTGAAAATATACTTCCCCACTAATATGACAATCATCAATTAAATCATTCATTCTATTTAGCACTCTCAAAAATGTTGATTTTCCGCATCCAGATGGTCCAATGAGCGCTGTTACTTTATTCTTTTCGATAATTAAATTAATATTTTTTAGTGCCTGAAATTTTCCATAATATAAATCTAAATTCATTATATTAAACACTTGTTTATCCATTTTATTCACTCCTTTATGCCAATGGTTTCATTAGTTTTTTAGATATAAATTTTACGACAATATTTAAAATCAATACAATCATCAATATAATAACTGCAATCGTACTTGATAACTCAATATTCGCTGGTTCATCAGTCATCATAGACCAAATATGTACAGCCAAAGAAGTAGATTTTCCCGTAATAGATATATCGTCTTTCACGGCTGTGCCAATTGCAAAAATTAGTGCTGCAGATTCTCCTATAATCCTCCCAATACCTAACAATGAAGCGGTTAATATCCCTGGTATCGATGATGGCAATACAACTTTAAACGTTGTTTGAGTTTCATTTGCACCAAGCGCAAGAGATGCTTGCCTTAACCCATCCGGAACAACTTTTAACGATTCTTCTGTTGATTTGATAATAACTGGTAACAATATAATTGCAAGAGTTAGACTTCCAGATATTAAATTTCCACTGGTTGCGCTTGTTGTTCTAATTGTTAAAGGCACAAACACAGCTAATCCCATTAAACCATAAATAATTGATGGTACTCCAGATAGTGTATCAACCAGTATCCTTAGAATATTCGTCATTCTATTTTTCTTCGCAAATTCATTTAAGTATATTGCTGTAAAAACACCTATTGGAAGAGCAACTAACATGGTCATTCCAATCAAGTACAGTGTTGTGATAATTGATCCTCGAATTCCACCTCCAATAGAGGTAAATACCATTTCGCGAAAATCAACAGCTGAATCTAGCTCATCAATCATGTATTTTGCTCCAAATGTTCGTAACGCTGTAGCCTTATCATTGAAAGAAACTTTTGAAATTAACATATCTTCTTCTAATGATATTATTTGCTCGCTATTTCTATCTTGCATTTTTCGAAGTGGCGAATCAGAGGAAACATAGACAACCAGAATGATTGGATTTCCTTCTCTATCGATTCCATCAGATACACCAAGGCCATATTTTTCACTATAGAATACATTCTCATCTAATTCAATTGGACGCTCCATTGTACTAAATGGACTATTTTCATCAAGTTCCCCATTATAATATTGTGCATGATAGTCTTTTGTTATTAGATCGAGATTCAATAACCCTGATCCATTGCTCCAAACAAAGTAAAAGATCATTGCTAGAGCAATCAATGAAATAGAAGAAGCAAAATACGTAATGCCTTGATAAAGAAAGTCAATTCTTTTACGTTTATTTAACATTGACATTACCCACTCTCTTCTTCACTGCGTTCAAAATAAAATTGGTAATCAATATCACAATCATTAACACAATTCCAACACTAAAACGAATATCATAATCTACTCCGGTAGTTTCCTTTAGTCCTTGTAACATTGTCGATGTTAAGGTTGTTGTAATATCAAACAATCCTAAATTTGGACCACTTTTGGCATTCCCTGCAACCAAAGATACGGCAGTTGCTTCACCTAAAGATCTTCCAATTCCTAATATAGCAGCAGCAAATATTCCTGATTTTGCAGATGTAAGTACAACTTTAAAATTCGTTTGTGTTCTTGTTGCTCCTAATGCTAATGAACCTTCTTCAATATCTTTTCTAACGCTTCTTATCGCAACTTCACTTATTGCCGTGATGGTGGGTAGCGTCATTAAAGCAAGGACCAACACAGTTGCTAAAACACTGTTCCCACCTTTTGATTGAATTCCAAATACACTAGATAAGTTATATACAAAAGTCAATATGATCCCAATACCAAACAATCCATAAACAATTGAAGGAATACTGGCTAATAACTCTACAATTGTTCGCAAAAATTCAGCCAATTTTTTGGGTGCAATCTTGGCAATAAATAAAGCTGTCAATACACCAACTGGTAGCGATAGCAATAATGTTAAAAAAGCAATATATAATGTATTCAAAATGATAAATCCTATAGAATACAAATTTGATTGAAATGCAGTTCCCTTTAGCCAAACAGTGCCTGTTAAAAATGTCCAAACATTGACAACACCAAGTCCATCATTATTGGTAATAAATGGTGTGATTCCTTTGATTACAATAAAAATTACAATGATAATGATAAACGATGCTGAAAGCAGAGTAGCTACCAAAAATACGCTTCTAATCAATTGATCAACACGCTTTTTTCTTCTTGTACTAGTATTCATAACTTTGCTCCTTTATGGTAAAAAGCCCTAATAAAGGGCATTTTATTTATACTGTATTTTTATGATGTAAGTATTATTTTTCAAACAAGTCTGCCCAAGTAGTGAAATCTCCTGCATAAATGTTTTTTAAATCTGCAGCAGTAACATTATCTAACTCATTATTCAAGTGTACGATAGCTACTATTGCATCCCAAGCTAATTGACCTTGTGTCCCATCTACACCATCTTCACTATCTTTGAAAGGACGTGAAGCAAATCCAATATCTTTTGCATTGTCGCCATCTTTTTCTGCACCTTGTGTGCGTTTGAATCCATCTGATGATCCTGTATGATCATGTTCAGGAACAAAGTTTCCACATTTAGGAGCGAATGCAGCGCTTAATGCCTCAGCTACTTTTTGAATTGAGTCTGAGCCTCCAAAACGAATTACTATAGCACTATTATCTGCAGAACAAATATCATGATCATTTTTTATTTCATCCCACGTTTTAGATGATTCAAGAGCAACTGCTCCCTGATCCATGATTACATCTGCTCCATCTGTTGTTCCTAAAAATGCAACAAATGCATTGACAATAGCCTCTACTTCAGGCGATTCATAATCACCAGGTGCTCTTAAAACATAATTAAATGGTCTTTTTAAATCATAGGTATTATTAATAACGTTTTGCACATTTGGAGCAACACCATTAAAGCTTAATCCTTTAACTGTATTATTTAAACTAGCCAAAGCAATGTATCCAATACCATATTCATCTGTTTTCATCGCAGTAAGAATCGCAGTATTATCATTTGTTACAAATCCATCTACTAAAACATTATCATTTTCTGCTGCCTCGCCAAATCCAATTCCTTCCATAAATCCAGCGCGTGTACCACTAGATGTATCTCTTGTGTAAACAGTAATATTTTTAGATGTGTCAAAACCTTCTTCATTATCTCCACCGCAGGCACTTAAAACTCCTACAGATGTAATCGTTAATACTAACAACAAAAATTTCTTCATTTTTCTCCTCCTATTTTTTAGCTTCACATAAATTATATACAACAATTATTAAATACAAATTCGTTAATTGTTAACAATTTGTAAATTAATATAAAGAAATATTTTCAATTTTTTATATACTTTATATACGTTCTAAAAAAAGAATTTCATAGATGTACTTCCACTAAAATTAAGAGTATACTACAAAAAAATGGGCAGAATTTAAATCCTGCCCATTAATTTCTTCTTTATTGCAAAACAACTGCATTTTTAAAGTAAGTTATATTAGTTTATATCCGATTCCTCTAACTGTTTTAATGTATTCTGACTTGTGATCAATTTTTTCTCTTAGTTTAAAAACATGAACATCAACTACCCTCGAATCTCCATCATAGCTGAATCCCCATAATTTATTTAACAATTGATCTCTAGACAAAGCTTTTCCTTTATTATGAACCAAGTAAACCAGTAAATCAAATTCCTTTAATGTTAAATCAATTTTTTCATTACCTTGATATACTTCATAACTACTTTGAATGATTTTCAAGTCATTATAATACAGTGTATCGGAATTTCCATCTGTGGATTGTCTTCGAATACCTGCTTTAATTCTTGCCGTTAACTCACGAGGTGAAAATGGCTTTGTCACATAATCATCTGCCCCTAAATCAAAGCCTTGAATCTTATTATATTCATCATCTACAGCCGTAAGCATTATGATATAACTATTATTACCTTCATCTCTTAACTTTTTACAAATATCCATACCATTCATATTTGGAAGCATTAGATCAAGTAAAATTACATCATATGAGTTCATTGAAGCTTTTTTATAACCCTCAAAACCATCTAGTGCACCATCTACTTCATACCCTAGTTGTAATAAATCATATTCAATCATTCGTTGAATTGATTTTTCGTCCTCAATGATTAAAATTTTCGACATATAATCACTCTCCAAAATAATATTATCATATCTTTATAAAATCTGCTCAAAGTTATTTAAATCTTTACAAAGAAATAATAAATCTTAATAATCTTCTCCCAACTCATCATGGAAGTAATTTTCCTGAATAATATTGCTAACTATATTATTACAATGATCTCCAATTCTTTCGATATTTGATAAAATATCCACATAGAAATCATCATTTGTTTCACTTGCTCTATTATCATTCAATCTCATTATATGACGTTTACGGTTTTTTAATACTAATTTATCAATGACGTTTTCTCTTTCCATTACTTGTTTACAAGCGTCTTTATCGTAATCATCAAACGCTTTTAGTGTTAATGTGATTGTCTCTTGAACAACCTCATATAAAACAGTTAAATCTTTCTTTGCATCTTCTGTTAATTCAATCTTGTTATCGAAACGATGTTCAAAAAATTGTAATAAATTAATACAGTGGTCCCCGATTCTTTCAAAATCTCTAATTGTATCTACATATTCTGCTTGTAGTTGATTTGATTTTTTATCCAATCCTGTTTGAGCTATTTTTACCAAGTAATCATGTGCTTTTTTATCAATTGTATCCAACATTTCTTCAATCTGGAATCCATTTTCAAATAACTTTTTATTGTTTGTAAAAGAGTACTCAAATGTTGATTCAATCATTTGTTTCGTTAATTTACCCATATTTGAAACAACAATTTTTGCTCCTTCAAGCGCAATAATCGGTGCTTCTTGAATCAAATCATCATTTAAAGAATCAATGTCAACTTCAATGATTGTATCGTCTCCTCTGACAATTTTTGTAACCAACCATACAAGTTGTTTAATAAACCAAAACATAATAAACGTATTTATGATGTTGAATCCCATGTGAGCAAAACTGATTGTTAGTTTCATATTATTCACATTTGATACGTCAATAAAAGTATTTTCCATAAACTGAATAACTTTTGTATATGGAATCAAGAAAATCATAAAAACTATACTACCAATGACATTAAATAGTACATGAGCTGCGGCTGTTCTTTTTGCTGCAACACTTCCACCTAATGCAGCAAAAATTGCCGTAACTGTAGTTCCGATGTTGTCCCCAAAAACAATTGCTATAGCACCAATTAACGGAATGGCTCCTGTTGTATATAATTCTTGGAGAATCCCAATTGTAGCACTACTTGACTGGATAATCGCAGTTGTTCCCGCACCTACACCAAGACCCAAAATTGGGTGCTCTGCAACTGCTAGCAATGCATTTCTAAAAGCTGGTAGTTCAGCAAGTCCTTTTAAGGCTCCACCCATGACATCTAATCCAAAAAATAACATCCCAAACCCTAGTAGAACGCCACCAAATTGTTTGTATTTTTTTCTACTTAAGAAGAAAATCATAAAACTACCCACAGCCATAATAGGCAAAGCATATTCTTTTATTGGTAACCCTAGTAACAATGAAGTTACCGTAGTACCAATGTTAGCTCCAAGTATAATTCCAACAGCTTGTGGTAATGTCATTAATCCAGCTCTAACAAGCCCAACTGTTAAAGCAGTTGTTCCTGAAGATGATTGGATTAATCCGGTTATAATAATCCCAACAAGAATTCCTTTTATCGGTGTGTTTGTTGTCTTTTCAATAATTACTTTTAATTTTGTTCCTGCCAAAGATTTTAAAGAATCTCCCATTAAATTAATACCAAACAAGAAAATTCCAAGTCCTCCGACAATAGCGAAAATGGTCTCTTTCCAATCAATTATTACAGTGTCTGCCAATAAGTACATTAGGTTACCTCCAAGTTTTTATACCAATCATATTTACCAAGTTGAATATACCATAATCTTAACAATAATGAAATAATTAAATATTAATAGAACAGAATCTTAACACAATCTTAACAATTAAAAAGAAGAGTTATTTTAACTCTTCTTTATACTTTTTAGCTAGTTCATCCGCGTCCGCAATTAGTAGATTAGTTCTTTTCCATGTCCCAAGGTTTGCACCACACGCCATAGAGTGTCCACCACCTTCATATTTATTAGCCAGTTCATTAATAGCTGGACCTTTTGAACGCATTCTTGCACGAACAATACCGCCTTCGTATTCTGCAAATAAAATCCAAATTGGACATTCCGCAAAATAACCCAGTTCATTCACTAGACTAGAAGCCTCTTCTAATGAGACTTTGAACTTTTTAATATGTTTCGGCAATATTTTAATGTAAGCTACACCATTTTTTGTTTTCTTAAAGTTTTGTAAAAAGAATCCTTTGAAACGTGTTAACTCGTCTGTTCTGACATCCAAAACATCATATATTTCTCTTGTTTCTAACCCATTGTCATATAAAACAGCAACACTTCTAAATGTATCCCCGTCAACTCCACTATATTTGAATCTGCCAGTATCTGTCAGGGTTCCAGTATATAATGCTCGTGCACCATTGCTTGTCATTTTTAGGACGTCTTGGAACTCTCTAAATAAATCTAAAATAATCAGGGTAACAGACGGTCTATTGACATCAACATAATCAATATCTCCAAAATTTTCGACTGCGATGTGGTGATCAATTTTTATCATCATATCTGATTTAGTAAAACGTTGATCAAAGATTCTGTCTCTCCCGGCAGTATCCACACTTATGAATAAAGATCCTTCAAATACTTCATCTTCGATTTCATCAGTTTTACCTAAAAAGCTTAAATATTCAACATATTCACCAAGCACATACACTTCTTTGTTTGGCCAAGTTGCCTTAATAATATCTTTCAAACCAAACGCTGATCCCAAACAATCCCCATCTGGTCTTTTGTGTACTGAGATAATAATTTTATCGAATTTCTTAATTTGAGCAAAAATATCTGCTAATTTTTGTTTGTCCACAATGAATTCTCCTTTTCTAATAATTGATCGAGCTCACTCAAAACCAAGTCTGCTTCTTCAAAAGAATTTAGTGTACATCCACAAGCAAGTAAATGTCCTCCACCGCCAAATTTTTTCGCGACCTGTACAATAGGAATTTTCTTACTTCTTAGTTCCACTTGAACAAATCCGTCTTCATCTACGGTAAAGTTTGCCCATATTTCTATTCCTTCAATACCACTCATTTGATTCACCATTGCTCTTGAAACAACGAAAGTAGTCACATTAAACTCTTCTTTCACTGACAATTCGTTTTTCATATATGCAACTTTATTTTTTGTTGTTTTAAAGTTATTAATAAAATACCCTTTTAATTTCTTAAAATTCAAAGGTTCCGTATATAAACTCTCATAAATATACTGTATATCTGCTCCATGTTTCACTAGATATGTCGCAATTTCAAATGATTTATATGACGTGTTTGGATACAAGAACCTACCACTATCTGTGACGAGACCCCCATATAGACAAGTTGCTGTATGTTGGTCTATATTATAATCATTGGTCTTAGCTAAATTCGCTATAATTTGCGCACAAGCGATGCATGAACTATTAATATACTCAGTATCTGCAATATCCGAATCATTTAAATGATGATCAATCACCAAAACATGATCGGCAAGTTTATAACGATCATCACTAATCAAAGCGCTAACTGCAACATCTACAATAATTGATAACGCACCAACAAATATATCATCCGCAGGATGATCCATTTTTCCAAGAAAAGAAAAATTATTTTCATCTCCAACTGCATAGACTAATTTGTTCGAAAAATTCAATTCTATTATTCTTTTTAACCCTAGTTGTGTCCCGAGTGCATCCATATCTGGATTCTTATGACGATGTATTATTATTGTATCATACTTTTCAATCAAGGAAATGATTTTACTGTACATTCTTTCACCTCTCAAAATAACATTTCATTATATCACAAAAAGCCATTTCTCGCTATAAAAAAGTTACTAATTTTCATTAGTAACTTTAACTCAATTCCACTTAGAATAATCAGGTTGATTATTTGTATAATCCCAATAATAATCTAGTTGATCTCCCCATTGTCCAAGTTCATTTTCAATCGCGAAATCTTCGGCTATGTGCATCCACTCATTATAGGTGAAATCGCCATAACTAATTGTTTCTCCTGAACCAAATTCATATTTTACTTGAGCGAGTCCTTGCTGAACAACCATGTAGTTTAATAGAAAATACTCATCTTCGTTTGGAAGTTTAATCCATATCCATGCCAATAAGCGTCTATAATCAGTATTATCAATTAAATCATCATTAGGGTCTGTTTGTAATACAATACTCTCTGCACTTGTTAGAAGATTACAAGTATATAGACTTCCTGGTTTTCCCCATTCTTCTGGTGTACCGAAAGTTTCTTCAGTGTCCATATTCAAAAATCTTGTATTATTTGAGAAGTTATTAATGGCTTCATGTATAAATGTTGGATAAATAAAACTTGCAGTGTCACCATCTATACAATTTTTAAGTGTAACTTCAAAATAACCTCCTCTTGGATTAACAGGATCCACTAGAGAAAAGGTATCATCTAAAAATGGACCATCATAAGCAAAAGATGTATTTTGAAAGAAATTATCCTCATTAAATTTTGGATAAACAATTATTGGAACATCAGAACTCAAATCAAATGTATCACCTATGTTTAAATACTGTCCATATTCTATAAAAGTCAGTTGATTCTCCATTGTTGCTTCACCAAAATAATAAAACACAACAGGGACTCCA
>JAFGXW010000076.1 GCA_016936415.1 Bacilli bacterium
TGCTACTTTTAAATTCAATGAGCATTGGTGTGGCTTTAGGAAGAATATCAAGTAGTTCTGTCAGTAAAGGAATATGTTCTTGAGAATTTAATAAAACAATATTGTTTAAATCTTCATATTTACTCTCATTGATATTCAAATCTACTTTTGCTAATCTCATCAAAGAGTTATCATGAAAAATAATTAATGATTTATCTTTCATGTAATGTAAGTCAAACTCTATTCCGTAACCCTTATCAAAAGCTCTTCTAAATGCTAATAGAGAATTTTCAGGGATGTTTTGCTTATGATTATGAAGTCCTCTATGTGCAAAAAGATTATCCTTGATCCATTTAGTATTTCTCATTGTTATCTTCTTTCTCTAATCGACTGATTAGCATATCATCATTTTATTATTTCATATCTATCAATCCAAATTATAACACATTTTAAACATATTCAATCACCGTTTTACTAGAAGATATTTTTTCAGAACTCAAAAATCAAATTTCTTTAAATATTGGAATAAATTGTATATAATAAAAATAATAGATATGAAGGAGGATTTTATGAAATTCAATGAGTATCAATATATACGTCCAAATCTAGATGAGTTCAAAAATAAAATGAATTCATTCTTAGATGCCCTTAAAGAAGAATTAACAGTAACAGAAGAATTATCAATTATTCAATCAGTATTTGATCTCCAAGATGAAATCAATACAATGGCTTCATTGGTTTCAACTCGTCACAGTATAGATACTAGAGATGAGTTTTATGAAAAAGAACAAGACTTTTTCGATGAAAATGGTCCGCATTTACAACAATATGAACAATTGTTTATGAAACAGTTATTAGAATCAAAAAATCGTGTGGAATTATCAAAAGAAATTGGAACGTTACTTTTTGAACAAGCAGAATTGTCTCAAAAAACATTTAGCACTGAAATCATTGGTGAACTTCAAGAAGAAAATAAATTATCTTCAGAATACCAAAAGCTAATGTCTAGTGCAAAAATTGAGTTTCAAGGTGGAACTTACAACTTAAGTCAAATGAGACCATTTACACAAAATCTAAATCGTGAAACACGTCATCAAGCACAATTAGTAGTCTCAAAATGGTTTAGTGAAAACGAGTCTAAACTAGATGAGATTTACGATAAAATGGTTAAGGTAAGAAGCCTGATTGCTCATAAACTTGGTTATGAAAACTTTGTTCAACTTGGTTATGATAGATTGGGTAGAACCGATTATAATCATGTCGATGTGAAAAGTTATCGTGATCAAATTTTAGAAAGTGTTGTTCCACTTGTTAATGAGTTAACCAAACGTAAAGGAAATCGAATCAAAGTAGAAGATCCAAAATCATACGACTTAACATTAGCTTTCCTAACGGGAAATCCAACTCCAAAAGGAGATAGTAAATGGCAATTAAATATCGCTAAAAATATGTATGAAGAAATGTCTCCTGAAACTGGTGAATTTATTAATTTTATGATAGACCATGAACTACTTGAATTAAATGCAAAAGAAGGTAAAGCTGGTGGTGGATATTGTACATATTTCCCTACTTATAAATCTCCATTCATCTTTGCTAACTTCAATGGTACAAGTGGAGATGTTGATGTCTTAACTCATGAAGCAGGACATGCATTCCAAGTATATTCAAGTAGAAGTAACATTCCATCATATCGTTGGCCAACTTTAGAGGCTGCAGAAATTCATTCTATGAGTATGGAATTTTTAGCTTGGCCATGGATTCAAAACTTTTTCTTAGAAGATACCAAAAAATATAAGTTTAGTCATCTAGCTGACTCGATGTCATTCTTACCATATGGAGTTGCTGTTGATGAATTCCAACACGGAATTTACGAAAACCCAAATATGTCAAAAGAGGATCGCAAAACGCTTTGGCGAAATATTGAGAAGAAATATATGCCTTTCAAAGATTATGATGATGATACTTTCTTAGAAAAAGGTACATTCTGGTATCGTCAAGGTCATATCTTTGGTGTTCCTTTCTACTACATCGACTATACTTTAGCACAAGTATGTGCATTCCAATATTGGATTAAAAGTCAAGAAGACCATGCAACTGCATTATCAGAATATATAAATTTATGCAAACTTGGTGGTTCAAAAAGCTTTGTTGATTTAATTGGAAGTGCAAAATTACAAAATCCATTTAAACAGGGTGTTGTAAAAGATATTGTAGCTCCAATCAAAGCATATTTAGACAATGTAGATGATTCCGAATTATAAACAAGCTCAAATTGAGCTTGTTTTTTTTGAAAGATAATACCCTGTGATATGTTATACTAAATATG
Organism: Bacilli bacterium; assembly: GCA_016936415.1. GTDB lineage: Bacteria > Bacillota_I > Bacilli_A > Izemoplasmatales > Izemoplasmataceae > JAFGXW01. The sequence goes on from JAFGXW010000076.1 coordinate 2,306, forward strand.
ATATGGAGGCGATGAAATGAATGTTGCAATTTATGGAGCTGGAGGTATGGGCACAGTACTGGGTGCTTACATTACAAAAGCAGGTTATACAATTGATTTAATCAATCGGAATAAAGAACATGTTGCAGCACTGAAATTATTTGGTGCCAAAATCATTGGAAAGATTAACTTTACACAAAACGTTTCCGCATTATTGCCAGAAGAAATGACAAAGAAATATGATATCATTTTATTGATGACGAAACAAAGACACAATACAGAAATTGTTACTAGTTTACTACCTTATTTAAGCGATAATGGTGTAATTTGTACAATGCAAAATGGTTTACCAGAACCTTCTGTAGCTGATGTTATTGGAAAAGACAGAACCATTGGCTGCACGATGTCTTGGGGAGCAACTTTCATTGGAAAAGGTGTTAGTGAATTAACATCTGAGCCCTCTAGAGATGTCTTAACATTTAATATTGGAAAATATGGAAACAATGATGAAGCACTATTCTCATATATTGTAGAACTATTAAATACAATGGGTGATGTTACAATAGAAGAAAATTTTTCTGGAGCAAGATGGTCTAAACTTTTAGTTAATTCCGCTTTTAGTGGTTTATCCGTTGTTACTGGCGCTACTTTTGGTGACATAGCAAAAAATAAAATATCGAGACAACTTGCTTTAGAAGCAATCAAAGAGTGTATCGATGTTGCGAAAGCATTACATATTAAAATAGAACCAATTCAGGGAAAAGATGTTGTTAAACTAATGGATTATCATAACAACTTTAAAAAGCGTCTTAGTTTATTTATTTTACCTATTGCCATGAAAAAACATTATCAGATCAAATCGAGTATGCTTCGCGACATTGAACGTGGATTACCATGTGAAATTGATGCCATTAATGGAGTTGTCTCAGAATTTGGTAAAAAAGCTTGTGTTGAAACACCAATTAATAATAAGATTATTTCGATTGTCCATCAAATAGAAAATAAAGAATTAACATCAAACTGGAATAACATTTCACTATTTTAAATTGAAATATCCGAAGGAGTTGTTCACTATCAAAGATAACAGCATTTATCTAACAAAATCTCCAAACAACTCAACATATATCTACTACTTTAATGCAAAAGAAAACGAACAAGCATTGTGTGATTTAGTGTTAAAGTCTTTGTTAGGTTATATACCCAAAGACAATTATTTCTTATCCGATCAAAACTTAGATATTTCTAGAAGTGTGTATCTTCGAACAAAGGTCGAAGTACTCTTTTCTGGTTCAACTTTGGATGAGTTAAATCAAAAGATGATCAATGCAAAATTAGCGTTTAATCGCTATAAAATTCATTATCTTAAAACTGTCGATGGTGTTAATTATAAAGAGCGTATGGCTGCTTTAAGGTTGATTGGTTTTGCGATAGAGGGTACTTTTGCAATTTCAGAACCAGCTATTGAATTTGCCTTACTAAAAACACAAGATATTTGGTATTTTGGATATTATACTCATAACGATGATTCTTGGAAGAATAGGAAACATAAACCTTATAATTATTCACATGCTTTCGATGTTAAACTAGCAAAAACAATCATCAATATCGCAATTGGAAATGATTTTAGTTTAAAGATTATTGATCCTTGTTGTGGGATTGGAACAGTTGTAATCGAAGGTAGAATGATTGGAGCAAATATCACGGGTTATGAAATAAACCCATTAATTGCAGAGCATTGTAATGAGAATCTTAAATACTTTGGATTTAACCCAGATATTAAGAATCAAGATATGCACAATATCAAAGAGCACTTTGATGTTGCAATCCTTGATATCCCTTATGGGCATTTTTCTTTAACTACATTAGAAGAGCAAACAAATTTAATTTGCAAGTCCAGAGATATTGCGGATAAAGTTGTGATTATTTCAATGGAAGAAATCAGTCAATTGATACAAGCCTCATCACTCGTAATCAAAGATCAATGCACCATTATTAAATCAAATGCTTTTCGTAGGTATCTATACGTCTGTACAAATAAAAAAGGTTAAATCATTATTTGATTTAACCTTTTATTTCACATAATCTACCTATTAATTAGGTTGTAATGCTCCGACCAAAACAAGCCATGCAAGAACTGTTTTTGCAACTAAACTTAATACAATGTATCCTCTTTCTCCATACATATAATTAACCCATTTACCTTTTCCAAGATACTGTAAAATCATGTTGATTGGGAACGTGTTAAATGCAACAAAGTAAGACCCTACAATTGCCCATACAAACCATGGAGTTTGTGCTGTTGCTTCTGGTGATGCCCCAGTCATATATAGTACAATGGCAATCCATGGTGCCAATCCTGCGATAGATCCCCAAATGAATGGACCCCAATTAACTTCTTTTTTCGTTTTTCCTGAATTCAATTGTTCCATAACAAGACCAAACAAATTCATAGATGCATTAACTGCAAAGATTAAAACAAGTGATGCAACATCCCAAATACCAAATAGATAAGCAATTAAGACAATCATTACAGAGGAACTTAATGCATATTCAAACCAACGAAGACGGTTAATGCCTTTCGCTAAATCTTTGTTATAAATGTCATTAATCTTATTAGGAACTGAAATCAATGCATGTGCAAGTGCAGATATTAACAAGAACGAAGCTACCAATACGAAGAATGGTAATGTGAACACTTCAGATCTAGCAAAATCTAGATATCCAGATTCAGGACCAGTTGGAACATATACAAGGTAATGTTGAAAAATTCGTAATTTAAAATCTCCTAATTGAGATAGTGTTAATCCCAATATAATCATTAGGATTCCTTGAATTAGATGCAATGCACCCATGATAATATTAAATCTTCTTAGACTTTGAAAAGTAATTTCTTTTTTCATTTTTTCTCTCCTTAAATTATTTGAAATAATTTCAATTAGATTATGTTATAGAACTACTTTTGCTACAACTATTATGCTACTTTTTTTGCAACGAATTCAATAATTATTCCGTATACTCCACCAGCAATAAAACCTATAGGATCATAGAAGTCAGTACTCGAGTAAAAAGCAAAAGAAACAAAAAGCCCAACCAATAATCCTCTAACAGCCATTTTAAACGTATTTTTTTCCGTTACTAATAATCCAATCACCAAACCAATCAACACTCTGTTAAACCAAAATGAGAATAAATACAAATTGTGTAATGGAACATCATATCTAACTTGTGCTCCTACAATGCAAAAGATCCCTAAAATAGCACCGGTAATAGTGGATACAATCAATCTTTTCTTCATATGGCACCTCCTAATATCATTTTTTTATACTTTATAAATGCATTGGGAATAGAATAAACATGTTCAATATCATTTTTATCTACCCAATAATAACCTCCAATTGTGGTTTCAAAAGACATAGCATATGCTTCAATATGCCATTCTAAATGTGTGAATATGTGCTTTGCTGAATCAATCTTTTTAATATGCAAAGCATGATGATATTGCTTTTGAATTTCATCCAACGTGAAATGCCCATCCAGTAAAGGGAACTGATAAAGACCAGCTAACAGCCCCTTGTTCTCTCTTTGTTCAACCGCATATAATGATTTATGAGACATGATTAATACTGTTTTCTTTTCTAATTTTCTAGCTTTTTTTATTTGTTTTACAGGAATTTCACTCACAATCTTCTTTTGATAAGATAGACAAAAATCTTGAAGTGGGCAAATCCCACATAAAGGAGACCCATTTGGCAAACAAACTTTTGCCCCTATTTCCATTAGTCCTTGATTAAAATCACCAATTCTCTTTATAGGTAGTAAAGAATACACCAGTTTCTTTACTTTTTTCTTTTCATTAGGATCTTTGATATTGTTTCGATTCGCCATTAACCTTGCAAAAACACGAAGTACATTACCATCCACAGCAGTAAAACGTTGTTCATAGGCAATCGAAAGTATTGCCCCAGATGTATAGTTACCAATACCTGGTAATGACTCTAAATCTTCAATATTGTTTGGAATTTCACCATGGAATGTTTCGACAATAATCTTGGCTGATTTTTTTAAATTTCTAACACGTGAATAATACCCTAAACCCTCCCAAAGTTTATTTAAATAATCATCATCGACCTTTGACAAAGCGACGACATCAGGGAGTTCTGACACAAATCGATTAAAATATGGAATAACTGCCTCCACTCTTGTTTGTTGTAACATAATTTCTGATATCCAAACGCGATAAGGTGTAGGACAATCTCTCCATGGAAGTACTCTTTTCGTTTGATCATACCAATTCAACAATCGAACACTAAATTCATTTTGTTCTATCAAGTCATACACCTCCACTTTCTTTTATTATAACACTATTTCAAATCAAGAAGAAAAGAATACTTTTAAATTAAAAAAGTTGATTGATTACAATATCAACCAACTTTATAGATATATAAGTTCACTCCCCAGAGTAGGCAGTGAACTTATAAAAGGAGTATGAAAAATGAATTATTTTTAGTACTCTAGTTCTCTTTTGTATATTTATCTCTTTCAGCTTTTGTAATTAAAGCCTGAAAGTAGTAGCTACTAATAGAAAAGCTTCTTCCATAATCTATCATTCTACCTTTTGCATCATAAATTTTGTTTGTAGATTGAATGCTGGCAGCATTTGTTCTTTCATTTAAAAGTCCAGCTATTTTTTGAGACAAATTTACTGCTTTTGTAACACGTTTTGATAATGCTGCTTTGAACCCATAATGAGCAAATATATAATCATTTAATGGTTCGTGACCTTTAAAATTAAACTCAATTCCCGGAAAAACATGTAATGGCAAATAGTTCTCCAAGATAATAATTGGCTGGTTATCACCATAATATAATCTATTAATATAGAAAAATTTTCCATCTGGAGAGTCAGAGAATCCCATTCTTTCCATCGTTTCACTATCAAGTGTCACAACTTTCTTTGACAAACATTCAATAGATGGTGTTAAACCAAGCGCAATAACAGCGTCGTATATTGCAGTGTTTCTATCAAAAAAGTAATTTGTTAGTTCAATATATGACACTCTATATGTTCCATTTTTGATTTTTATATATCGCTCTTGAACCAATTGCTCATACGCTTCATTAATGACTTTAACCGATACATTTAAATGCGCTGCAAGTTCATCTTGTGTAGGTAAATCGGTTTTATAATATAATGTTCTATCCAAAATCAATGCTTTCATGTTCTCTTTTACTTGTTGAGAGTAATTCACAGTAGAACGTCTATCGATGTTGATTAGTTCTAATACATTAGATTGCATGTACTGTCACCTCGAATTCTGTAAATTCCCCAGGATAATAATTACAAATATAACAAATGACATTATCCTTTGAATCAATCATTTTGGTACGCACCAAATATAATGCATCATCTGCTTCAATATTCAATAGAAGAGAATCAGCTTTCGAAGCATTAATTGGACTAAACGAACTATGCATATGTGTAAAATCATAATGATATGTATGTTCAATCAATTGAAAAATATCAAAATTGGAATCAAACAAAGTATCTAGTTTTTTATAGTATTTCATCGGTAAGTATATGCGTTGTAACAAGATTGGATTATGTTTAGATTTAAACAAATTAACAATTAAATAGTATTTTTCATCATTTTTCAATTTTAATTCCCTAATCGAACTAATATCTTTATTCGATCGATCTAGAATGATCGTTTCTTTTGTGATTTTTGACTCATTCTCTTGATTCATGATTTCAAAATTATAGAATGAGTGAAGGTCTGTTTTTATCACGTCACGGTTGGTGACATAAGTTCCTTTTCCTTTGATTCTTCTAATTTTTCCATCTAAAATGAGCTGTTCGTAGGCTTTTTTTACGACTGTTTGACTAATTGAAAATAGCTGACAAATCTCTTTTTCAGTTGGCAATTTATCATTATACTGTAGTTCACCTTTATCAATTGCCTCTGTGATTGAATCTGCAATTTGTTTGTAAATTGATTTTGTAATTAACTTGTTAATATGAATATAATCCATCATTATCACCTCTGAATAACCAATTACCGTTAAGCACTATAACTAGTTAATATTTATTCTTTGGGCACACCCAACTGTTCTAGATAAGTACCAACTAATCTAGGTCGTTCAGCAACAAGTGCACCTACTCCATTTAAGGCTCTAATCTTATCTTCTACAGATCCTTTTCCACCAGTAACTATCGCACCAGCATGACCCATTTTTTGTCCTTTAGGAGCAGTTCTACCACCCAAGAAAGCAACCAGAGGTTTTGTAAAAGCACCTTTTGCAATTTCCTCAGCAACTTCTTCCTCCATTATACCACCAAGTTCACCAATAATCACAACAGCTTTTGTTTCTGGATCATTTTCATACATATTTAAAAATTCTGCAAAACGAGTTCCTGGTACTGGGTCTCCACCAATTCCAATTAAAGTAGAAACACCATATCCTGCCTTCACAATCATAGCTGTAACTTCATTTGTCAATGATCCACTTCTTGTCATTACACCAATATTTCCTTTTTTATACACTCTGTCAATCCAGTGAGGGAAACTTCCCATCATGGCTAGTTTTGGAGAAATAACGCCTGATGTGTTTCCCCCAACTATAATTGCATTATGTTCTTTGGCAGCTTGACGAATTAACACCATTTCATGTAAGGGAATTCCATCCGCAATCGTCACAATTTTTTTAATTCCAGCGTCCAAAGCTTCCATGACTGCATCCATTGTAAATTTAGGAGGAACAAATAACATAGATGCATCAATTTCGTGTTTTGCAACAGCATTTTTTACTGAGTTATATACTGGTAATCCTTCAACTTCTTGTCCTTCTTTACCCGGTGTTATCCCACAAACCACATTGGTTCCAAGTTCCATCATGTGCTTTGTCCAATAACTACCTTCTTTTCCTGTAATTCCTTGAACACAAACTTTTGTGTCTCTATCAATAAATATGCTCATTTTATACTCCTTTTGCTAACTGGATTGCTTTTCTAACCGCTTCTTCTGTGTCAAATATAGGTTCCAGTCCTGCACTTTTAAGAGTTTCAACTGCCTCTTTTTCATTGGTACCTCTAATACAAGTAACAATCGGTCTATCTGGATTCAATTGTTTGATCGCATCCACAATTCCTTGAGCCATAACATCTGCTCTAGCAATCGTTCCAAATGTTACGATTAAAATTACTTTTGATGGCACTTTTAAACAAATTTCCATCGATTTCAAGGCTTTTTTGTAGTTAGGTCCACCAAATTCAAGATAGTTTGCCACAGTTCCACCTTCATAATGAATTAAATCATAAACTGTAGTTGTAAGTCCTGCACCTGCGCACATTAACCCGATATCACCATCAAACTGGATAAACGGAATTCCTTCAAGTGAAGCCTCGTATTCTGCCTCAGTGCGATAATCTGTCTCTTGTTTTTGATATTTTGTTTGACGATACATAGAGTTATCATCAATCATTAATTTTCCATCACCAGCAATTAAAGCCATATCTTCTGTCACAAACAATGGATTAATTTCAACCAATTCAGCATCATATTCTTTGAACACGTTGTAAAGTTGTAAAAATAATTTTTTCAATTGTTTAGAAACATCTTCTGGTAATCCCAAAGAGTAAGCAACTTGGCTTGCCTGAAATGGCATTAATCCATAACGCAAATCAATTGGTTCTTTGATGATTTTTTCAGGTTGAGTAACGGCCAGTTGTTCAATATCTACTCCACCTTCAACACTAACCATTAATAGTCCAGTTGCTTCAACCGGATCCACGGTAAAAGCAACATAAATTTCTTGTTTAATATTGACAGCTTCTTCAATCAATATTTTTTTAATTTTTAAATCATGTTGAAATAGCCTAGTAGTCTCAGCTACAGCTTTTTCTTTGGTTGGTGTAAAAACAACCAATCCCGCTTTACCACGTCCACCACTCAAGACTTGTGATTTCACAACACATGGTAATCCTACAGTTTCTAAGGCACTTTCCAATTCATCTACATTTTCAATTAAAACACTTTTTGGAATTTTAATTCCAGCTTCCTCAAATACTTGTTTCGCTTGATATTCATATAATTTCATCGTATACCTCTACATAAACTTCTTAAAATATTCGCCAAAGATTTCTTCATCTGTTGGTCTCTCTGGCGCAAAGAACTCAGACAACCAAGTTACATTTAAAAAGTGTTTAAAAGTGATATTTTCTGTAGTAATGTTTCCACCCCAGGTTCCACAACCTAGTGAAACAGTTGATGGCATGCCATTGAAAAATGCGCCACCATTCGCTGGTGCTTGTGCTTGATTTACAACAATACGACTTGATTTCATATACATTCCCAAATGATGAATATATTCTGGATTATCTGTATGAATTCCACATGAATGTCCTGTACCATAATTATCTGTCAAACGAACTAAAATTTGGAATCCCTCTAAAAACTCTTTATATTTAAACAATGTTAATACCGGTGATAATTTTTCTTGTGAATAAAAATCTCCCTCAATATTATCTGCACCTTCTACCAATAATACTTTCGTATTTTCAGGAACAGTTAATCCAGCTTCTGTGGCAATATGTAATGCTGACTTTGCAACAATTTTCGGATTGATTCCACGGTATCCTTTTTTATTAACAGTCCACATATATTGTTCAAGTACTAATCGTTCATCACCTTTTACAAAGTAACAATTTAAATCTTCTAATTCTTTTATCATTTCATCATAAAGTGATTCATGGATTATCACTGAATTCTCACTCGAACATGAAGTAGCATTATCAAATGCTTTGCTCATCACAATTTTGCCTGCAGCAACTTTTACATCTGCATCTTCAGCAATAATTTGAACTGAATTCCCAGGCCCAACACCATATGCAGGTGTTCCAGATGAATACGCAGCTCTAACCATGGCCCCTCCTCCAGTAGCAAGCACAATATCAACTTGTTTCATCAATTCACCAGTCAACTCAATAGAAGGTTCTTCAACAATTTGGATAAGATCTTCTGGTGCACCAACTTTTCTTAACCCAGATCGCATGAAATCTACAGCCATTTTTGATGATACTTTTGCACTAGGATGTGGTGCAAATATAACTGCATTACGTCCCTTTACAATCGAAACTGCATTACTTGCAGGGGTTGCAGTTGGATTCGTTACTGGTGTCAATGCGCCAACAACACCAACTGGTTTTGCATATTTTTTTATCTTTTTGACTTCATCAACTTCAATTAAACCAACAGATTTTGCTCCTCTAACATCTTTCAAAACACCTAATACTTTATTTTTATGTTTCAAAATTTTATCAGGAACATTTCCCATTTTTGTTTCTTCTACTGCTTTTTCAGCCAGTATTTTTATATTTTCATCATGATATACTTCCCAACCAATCGCTACACACACTTCATCGATTTGTTCTTGTGTATAAGAACTAACAATCTCTTGTGCAGCTCTTGCTTTCTCAACATATGATGCAATTATATCTTTGCTTTCCATGAATTTTCTCCTTTATTTAAGATATCCCAATGCTACAATGATTCCTAAAAACATTGCGATAAATGCTAGTGATGAAAATGCTACAATAAATAAATTTTTAAATAAACTTTTTTTATCTACTCCTTGAGGCGAACTTGCTAATGCGAGTGCACCCATCGTAGAGAACGGACTCATTGTTACAATATGCGATGCAACAGCTATTGTAATCGTTAAAACTGCTGGTGAGACAGCGTTTCCTAGTTCACTTGACAAACTAACAGTCGTTGGAATCAAAGAAGGCATAACCACACCCACAGCTGAACTAAATATTGACATAACTCCAGCAAGCAATGATAAAATTGGTACCGCTGTTTTCTGATTCATTAAGCTGGCAAGGAATGTTGTTAATAAGTCCACACCACCAACTTCTGAGATGACACTAATTAAGACGGCAGTTCCACAGATTAATAACAATGCACTCCAAGGAATATTCAAAATTGCCTTATCTTGATCTGCTGCACCAATCATCAGCAAGAATACGGAAAACGTAAATGCAGCAAACCCAACATTAATTCCACCAATTATTACCCAAATCACCAATAAAAGAATCGTGATTAATGTAATAACTTGAATTTTATCAAAGGAATGTACTTTCGCAATTTCTACACGTTCTCCACGTAGTTTTAGACCACCTAGAATCACAAATAGAATTCCTGAAAACACAGTCATTGCAATCACATTCATCACATATATACGATAACCCAAATCTCCAACTCCATTGGATAATGCCAAATCAAGTGCTACGATTCCATTGGGAGCCAAGGGTGATAATCCTCCGGCTATCGACCCAAGAATGATTAAAATACTCATCATAAGAACCGATATTTCAGTTCGGAATGCAATCGCTAGTCCTATAGGAAGTAGTAAAGCACTTGTTGATATATTTCCAGGCCCAACTGAAGCAATAATTAACGCAAGGAAATAAAACATGATAGGGATTAAAATCTTTTTCCCTTTACTTTGATATATCATTACCCTAGAAATTTTTTCTAGCGTTCCATTTAATTTAGCAATACTAAATAATAGAGTAATTCCGACTGTTGTAAAAAATAATTTTACCGGCCAAAAACCAATAATTGTATTTACCGGTATACCCCCTAAATAGTACCCAATGAATAATGAAAAGACTATTGCAATCAAACCAATGTTAATGTTTTTCCAAAAGCCAATTGCAATCGCAATTACCAAGGACAATAAAGAGAGTATCTCAATCATCAATTACACACTCCTAAGATTTATTTGTGAAAACTAGCACTTTCAATTTTACTTACTTCAACTTTTGCGACACGTAAGTTTTTAGCTCGCCAATCTTCTAAATTTTGAGTAAAACTTGTATTTAAAAATACTTTAGCCATTTCTAATCCCATGAATGGAGCGATAATCCATCCACCCATACACAAGACATTTGCATCATTAATTGCTCTTGCTTTTTCAGCAGCAAATACCGATTCACAAGCTGCAGCATAAACACCTTCATGTTTATTCGCAACAACACTCATTCCCATACCTGTACCGCAAATCAAAATTCCTCTATTATATTTTTTTTCTTGAATTGCTTTTGCTCCTTTTTCCGCTACCACGAAAAATGGGAATGGGTTTTCTTCATCTGTTGTACCAATATCATCAAACGCAATATTTTTTGCAAGTAAATATTCTTTTATATTTTCTTTTAGTGGGAATCCTGACTTATCAGAACCAATAAATAATTTTTCCATTGTTTGTTTTCCTCTCTTATTTCTTTCTAGCAATAACGCGTAACACAGCTTCTTCAATGTGACGAGACGTTAATTCATAGCGCTCAATTAAGTAATCAACTTGACCAACTTCACCAAACGTATCTTTCACACCAATTCTTTCCATTGGAACAGGATAATTCTCTGCTAAAACTTCAGCAACTGCACTTCCAAGTCCGTTGATAATATTATGGTTTTCAGCTGTAACAACAGCATTTGTTTTCTTAACATCATTTATTATGGCTTCCACATCAATTGGTTTTAAGGTGTGAATGTTGATAACACTTGCAGAAATTCCTTTTTCCAATAATGATTTTTGTGCTTTCAACGCTTCATGAACCATGATTCCTGTTGCAAAAATCGAAACATCAGTTCCTTCAATGATTTGTGTTGCTTTACCAATCGTAAATTCTTGATCCAAATCATAAATTGGTGCAAAATCTTTTCTTGCTAAACGAATGAAAAGAGGTCCTTTATGTTCAATAATTTGTGGGAACATATTATGTAATTGCACACCATCTATTGGTTCAATGATTGTCATTGTTGGAATGTTTCTCATAATACCCATATCTTCAAAAGACATATGAGTTCCACCATTTAAAGTTGCTAAAATCCCAGGATCAGACCCAACCATTTTTACACTTAATTTTGAATATGCTACAGATAGCATTACTTGATCAAAAACTCTTCTTGTCGCAAATGGTGTAAAAGTATGTGTAAATGGAATTTTACCCATGTTTGCAAGTCCAGCGGCAACACCAATCATATTTGCTTCTGCAACACCAACGTTGATTGTTTTCTCTGGATACAAATCTTGGAAACGATTTGTACTTAATGCTTTCATTAAATCAGCTTCCACAATTACCAAATCATCATATTTTTTTGCAGCCTCAATTAATAGATCAACATATATACTTCTTAAATCATCTTTTAGTAAATTCATATTAACTCAACCTCTCAATCGCTTCTTTACATTGTTCTTTTGAAACAGGCATATTATGTGATCCAACAAGACCTTCCGCAAAATATGCACCTTTACCTTTGATTGTATTTAAGATAATCATCGATGGTTTCCCAGTTGTTTTCTTTGCTTCTAATATTGCATTTTGAATGGCGATAACATCATGTCCATCAATGACTTGAACGTGCCAATTAAATGCTTTCCATTTTTCATCAAGTGGATAGATACCATTCACTTCACCTACGGTACCATCAATTTGCATTTTGTTTGAATCTGTAAATGAAATTAGATGATCTAGTTTTTGACTTCCTGCAAACATTGCAGCTTCCCAAATTTGACCTTCTTGGCTTTCTCCATCACCAATAATTGAATAAACGTAATTATCCCCTTTGTCTAATTGAATAGCTGTCGCCATCCCAACTGATGCAGAAAATCCTTGTCCTAACGAACCTGTTGTCATATCGATACCAACTGTTTTATTCATATCAGTATGACTTGGTAAGTTTGTGTTTGGTTGGTTCAATGTTAATAATAATTCCTTTGGAAAATATCCTTTTAATGCAAGAACAGAATAAACAGCTGGACCACCATGTCCTTTTGATAATACAAAACGGTCTCTATTAGGCATTTTTGGGTTACTTGGATCAACATTCATTTGATCAAAATACAATACTGCTAATACATCACAAATGGACATGCTTCCGCCAACGTGACCAACTCCTAAAGCTCCAATACATTCAATTGTTGATTTTCTGATTTCTTTTGCTTTTTCTTCTAAATACGCTCTACTATTCATATTTCCTCCTAATATTTACATATCTCACATTGCAAGATAGTGGCTAATATTTCTAATTCTTCTTTTATGTCTCCGTATACGACCACAAAATGTGGTTCCCAACCATCTTTAACCATGTTGGATATTAAATCATTTACTTCTTTTTTCACTTGTACGACAACTGAAGTACCTGAAAATTGTTTTGGTTTATCTAAAATTTCTCCTTCTAAGATGAAAAATCTAAATTCACCGTTCGGTTTTCTACCGATTCTAAAGATAGTTGCATGTTCACTTGGTCTTAATCCAAATTCCATAGTTGGTCCAATTTTACGATTTGGATGTACACCTGTTAATGCACCCGTATCTCTCCTAGCTAACGAACATGCCCCTGAACCACAATGCCAGAATGTAATTGTGTTCTCTGATTCATCTATCGAAACAGGATCACCTAAATACGTTGGGATATTACTAAATTGATTTCCTACATACATTGACAACGCACCATATGCATCTGCTTCACATGCAGCAGCAATGTTATCATCATTCAACATTCCCAGTACAGCACAAACTGGTGTTCCATACTCAGTAAAGAAATCTGGCCAACATCTTGAAGCGATTGCTTTGACGTTATTTTCATCAATATACTTTTTGTAGACATCGTATAATTTTACAAAATCGACTTTGCTTTTAGGAATAACTTTGTCTAGGCCAACCATTCTTTGTTCAGCGATCTCAGCAGTCTTTTGGATTTCTTCTTCGTTTCTTTGTTTGGCAAGTTGTGTTAATTCACGTGATTCTACACTTAATAAGTTCACACCAAAATGTTTGCTCATTTCTAAATCCAGTGCACGCCCAAATCCGAATCCCTGAGGTGTATGACCAATCATTAATAAATTCATATTTTTCATATCATACTTAACTTTTGCGGCATGAATCATCTTTTTCAACGTTCCTTGAATCTTATCTTCATTTGGAGAACCATACATATAAAGTAGATTTCCATCGCTCAAATGTTGAAAAGCATTTCCTGCAGAAAAAGCTCCAGTTAAAGAATTTAGTCGTAATCTACCACCATCAATAACCGGTTCACGTAAAGTCCATAAAAGATATTGAGTATTTAATCTTTTAAAAATTTCAGTCGCATAAGCTGCGTTGGCAAATGTTACATTTTGAATTATTACCAAATCAGGACTTTTATCTTCTAAATAACTTTTTAAAAGATTAATCGATAGTATCATTTCATCAGGTACAATTGCATTTGGCTCAATTGCTTTAATAAGGCTAATTGATGCATCGAATTCTCTTTGCGCAGATTCCAAATGGAATGTAGGTACTCCAATCGGACAATATAAAACTTCAAATTTTTTCATATAATCACCTTTAATAAACATATTGTTTATTTTATCTGCTTTCTTTTTGACTTTAAGCTTTAAATAAAATATCGAGCAATAGATACTTCGCACCTATTGCTCGAATATAATATTATTTATTCTGTTGGAGCTAGGTCTTTTAAAACTGATTCTAATGCAGTTAATAGTTGTAATGAAGTACCTGCTGTACCACTTGCAACATCTTCAACAAATGCATTAATTTCTGGATACATACCAGGAATCATAACTTGAGTTAACCAGTCTTGAACGTATATTTCATTTGTAGCTGCAATTTCATCTAGGAATACTGCATATTCATCAGCGAAATTACCATAATCAACAACTGCACCAAGTCTTGGTGTTAAGTAAGGAACACTACCTGTATATTCATCATGGTTTTCACCTTTTGCCATCCAAGTAATGAACGCTTTAGCTTCTTTTTCTAAACCAGAACCATCAAATGCTGCCAATGATTTACCACCTAA
>JAFGXW010000077.1 GCA_016936415.1 Bacilli bacterium
CAAAATGGACAAGCAAAGTCACTCCATATTTCAATTTTCATCTTAACATCTCCTTTTTCATCAATATTATCTAACATTTTCACCAATTAATCAATTGATTTGCATACAAACTATAATAAAAACAGTTGATTTACAACTGTTTACATTGTTTTTATGAAAAATTACTTAATGCAATAACAATAATCAGCAAAAACTGAATAAAAAAACTAATGACACTCAATAAAATACCAAGCAAACTTTTTCCAATAGTTGCCGCTTTATCCTGTGCTTTTACCTTTGTAAAGTACATAACAACCCTGATACAGGATGTAATAAACAATCCCACACTTCCCAGTATAAACACCATCACTATTGAGGAAAACACTTGAGGATTCAGGTTGGTTTGTCTTAAAACAAGTAACATAACCAAAAATAATACGATTGTAGCAATTAATAGTCCAATCCCCAGTTTCAATACAACTTTTTCATTTTGTTGAAATGTTCTTTTCACTATCGGATTCATCATTCACCAGCTTTCTCTAAAATTTTAATGTTCTTCTTATTTCATCATAATTGATTTCACGAAAAAACCATTCAAAAATGCAATAAAATAAATAATACCTCAAATGAGGTACTATTATTCTGTGATAATTTCAAAAATAATTGATTGTTTTGCAACATGTTCTTTCGAAATCGTAAATGCTTCTTGTACTTCACTCAAAATCTCTTTTATATTTTGCTTATTATTATATACCACAGCAAGAACTTCTCCTGATTTTACTTGATCTCCAATTTTCTTTTCTAAAACAATTCCAACATTTGGATCAATCACATCTTCTTTCGTTTCTCTACCTGCACCAAGCTTCATCGCAGCAACACCGATAGCCAGCGCATTAATATGTTCCACATATCCTGAAGATTCAGCCTTTACTTCGATGATTTCTTTCACATCAATGAATTGGCTTAAATCACCTAAAATACCACCTTGATGTTTGATAAAATCATATAATTTAGCTAATGCTTCTCCACTATGAAGTTTTTCTAAAACCAATTCTTTCGCTTTTTCTAAAGTAGTTGCAATTCCACCACTATAAACCATATAACTACCAATTTCAACACATAATTCCGTCAAATCTGCGGGACCTTTTCCTTGCAAAGTGTTAATTGCTTCCAATACTTCAAGTTTATTTCCAACAGCAAAACCAAGTGGTGAAGACATGTCAGTAATAAATGCAACGACTTTTTTATCAAACGATGAACCTATTTGAACCATAATCTTTGATAATTCGCGTGCATCTTCAATTGTTTTCATGAAAGCTCCATCACCAATTTTGACATCAAGAACAATGACATCACTACCGCTAGCAAGCTTTTTACTCATTATACTTGATGCGATAAGTGGAATTGATGGTACTGTAGCAGTTACATCACGCAAAGCATACAATAATTTATCAGCAGGCGTTAAGTTTGCTGTTTGTCCTGCAACTGCAATGCCAATATCATTGACTTGGTTTATAAAATCTTCAATAGAAAGGTTAATACTCAATCCTTCTATGCTTTCTAATTTGTCAAGTGTTCCCCCAGTATGCCCAAGCCCTCTTCCACTAAGTTTTGCGACTTTTGCCCCACAACTAGCTACAAGTGGTCCTAACACCAAAGTAGTTTTGTCTCCAACACCACCGGTAGAATGTTTGTCTACTTTTATTCCTTTTACAACTGATAAATCAATCACATCACCACTATTTAACATTGCATTTGTTAAAGCTGCGCTTTCCTGATGATTCATTCCTTGAAAATAAATTGCCATCAATAAACTACTCATTTGATAGTCTGGGATCGATTTATTTACATAGTTTTCAATTATATATGCTATTTCATCATTTGATAATTCATGGCCATCTCTTTTTTTCTCAATTAGATCTACCATTCTCATAAAATCATCTCCTTGTTGTTTATTATAACATATTATTATATCATATATTTTATAAAACCATGCAAGCGTTTTTTTTATTTGGAATATAGATGCTTATACTGTATAATATAGACAAGATACAACAAGGAGGATACTATATGAAATATTCTAGCATACTTCGAAGATTAAAAAACTATTCTATCATCATTGATAAAAATCAAATGATTACATCTGTTTCATCAAACATAAGCTCAAGCAACATTGGAAATTCCCTTCTTTCGCTACACCTAAGAGATTTGTTTAGTGAAAAATACATGTTTGATGATGTAGAACCTACACCTGAAAATATCAGTTCACTAACCTTAGATTTAGATAACATACTATCTTCTGTCTTTGATAACAAATACTATCATAATCACGTTATAAAGAAGATTATGGTAAATAAAGAGATTTTCCACTACTCATTTATTATAAATATAACTTTAATGGATGGCGTAACACCATTTATATATATTGAAATTAAAAATTTTGAAAAGTTAAGTGTTAATGCAGAATTTTATGAAAAATATTTTGATTACTTTGTTGATGAATTTGAATTAGTTCAAAAAATGAATAAGATTGGAAAGTTTCTAATAGACTTTGAAAAAAGTAAATATCTTGTATATGGAAATGATGTGATTCCTGAATTACTTCATATTGATTCTACTGAAGACAATCTTTATGTTTTAAATAGTCGACACTCAAAAACAAAAAATAAAAACACGATTATTCGTTCACAACAATTTTATGCAAGATCAGATATGTTAATTCATGGTGAAATTGAAGTATTACACGACGAATGGCAAATTGGCGATAGATGGCTAAAACTAGAAGCAAAGGTTATTCAGAGAAGTGAGATGGGAGAAACAAAAGTCATTGGTGGAATCGTATATGATATTACTGATTATCATAAATACCGTGATTTAGAACATGTCCATTCCATTTATGAACTTGCCATCACATCTGGTGGAATTGGTATTTTCCACTATAATTTAGATAAACACGATAATAATATATTTGAAGCAAACAAGATTTATGCAAATATGATTGGTTTGGATCCGATTTTTGAAGATTTTTATTCCGTTGACGATTTTTTCAAAGCACAACTAGTTATTGAAGATGAAATCACAAATTATGATGATGTTAAAGTTCAAATTGGCAAACTATTTAGTGGAGAAATCACTGGAACTACTGATGATATCCTAAAAATCAAAAATTTAAAAACAGGAGAAATTCGATATTTGCTTTCTTCTTCTAAGATTGATTCTTATTATGATGATGGTACAGCAAAACGTTTTGGTGGAATCATTATTGATATAACAGATCGAATCAACAAAGAAAAAAATCAAAGAGAATTTGCCTATAAAGATGAACTTACTTCTTTGGGAAACAATCGTTTACTTCATAAAGACTTGCAGGAACGACATAGTGGTATCGGGTTATTTTTTGATTTAGACAATTTCAAAAAAATTAACGATATGTTTGGGCACATCAAAGGTGACCAAATGATTCAAACTTTTGGAAAGTGTTTATCAAAGACTGCAAAAGAATATGAGTTTGTTACGGTTTACCGCTTATATGGTGATGAGTTTTTTGTTTTTGGCGAGTATAAAAACGAGAATTTCGCATATGAGTTCGAAGAAAAAGTTACAGCTTGTATTGCAATAGAAATGGAGAACGTTGAAGAAAACATCGTATTAGCTGCATCTATGGGGCATTCTTATTTTGAAGAAGGTTCTAACATTGATGATTTTATTAAGTATGCTGACTATTCGATGTATAAAGCAAAAATCAAAAAAAAAGAATGAGAAATTTAATTTCTCATTTTATTTTTTCTTTAAATTCATCTAGTTTTGATTGAATTATTTCTCTTACCTTATCAGAGAGTTCATGACTGGTTAAATCTTTGTAATCATCATACTTCAATAACGGATGAATGTGAACATAAATTGTTTGTCTTTTGAAAGGGTATCCTTTATACAAATTAATGAAATTGTATATTGTTCCAACCAAAATATCAGCTTTCGGCTTCATTGCCAACTTAAAAGCACCTGGTTTGAACTCGTTCATTTCATTACTGAATGAACGTTTCCCTTCGGGAAATATTCCAATCGGATTGCCATGATTAAACTCTTTAATTGCTTTCACAATAGATTCTGCAGCACTACGATCTGCAAATTTTGAAATTGGAATATTACCTAATAAAACAATCCATTTACCGATGATTGGCATATTGACTAAAGATTCTTTTGCAATAAAATTAATGGGATGATTTTTAAATATTGGTTTTAAGATAACAATATCTTCATTCTCTTGATGATTTGCGAAGAAAATAAATTTACCTTCTGGGATATTTTCTCTACCTGTTACAACAACCTTTACGCGTAGTAAGTGATTTGCAAGAACCAATAATGAACGGGCAAATTGATGATTGAAAGGATCTAGTGTGTCTTTACCTTTTCGAAATTCTCCCAAAATACCTGTTATAGCTAATATCGAAATAAATGAAAGCACAAAACCAATCATAATACTTAAGAAAAATAACACATAAAGCATTGGGTGACTGAATCCTTCAAAGAGTAATGTGCTACAATACCCTAGTATTACTGTGTAAGTAATCCAAAAACTATAAAAAATGAATATAAACATTTCATCAGACCCTTTCGTAGACAGACCAGTTTAGTTCTCCTACTATTTCTTCACTAATTAACTGATATTTTGAATAATCAATCGTCTTAAAAAATACATCTCCTTCATATTCTTTGTCGATGTGTGTAATATAAAGACGATCAGCCATTTCTAATGCAATATCATAAATGATTTTTCCACCAATGACAAAAATTTCTTCGTCTTTCGGGAAATTTTTCAAATATGTCACGATATCATGGGTAACTTCTACACCAGGATACTCATAATCTGTCAGTGTCGCAATGACACTTTTTCTTTTTGGGAGCGGTTTATTTAAATACGAGATAATCGACTTGAATGTATTTTCTCCCATAATAACAGTTTTGTTTAAAGTAGTTTGCTTAAAATATTTTAAATCTTCTGGATAATTCCATGGTAATAAATTTCCCTTACCGATCACGTTATTCTTCCCGATTGCGACAATAATACTAACCATTAGACACTCACCTTACCTTTAATCATAGGATGTGGGTGATAATCTTCTAGCGAAAAGTCACTGAATTTAAAATCTTCAATGTTTTTTACATTAGGATTTATCACCATTTTAGGTAATTCTTTTGGTTCTCTCGATAATTGCAGCTTAACTTGCTCTAAGTGATCTAAATAAATATGGGCATCTCCTAATGTATGAACAAATTCGCCAACCTCTAAGCCGGTAACTTGCGCTATCATCATTGTAAGGAGAGCATAGCTAGCGATATTAAAAGGAACTCCTAAAAACGTATCTGCACTTCTTTGATATAATAAACAACTTAATTTATGATTTGCAACATAAAAATGAAACATCATATGACATGGTGGTAAAGCCATTTCAGGAATTAATGGTGGATTCCATGCACTAATGATCAATCTTCTAGAATCTGGATTATTTTTTATGTTTTCGATCAATTCTGAAAGTTGATCCACTTTTTTACCATTAGGTCCCTCAAAATTTCTCCACTGTTTTCCGTAAACCGGGCCAAGATCTCCAAATTTCGCTGCAAAAGCAACATCTTCTTTAATCTTGTAAATAAACTCTTCCATTGTTTCCCCTTGATACTCTGGAGAATTCGTATAAATTCTGTATGGCCATTCATTCCAAATACGCACATTATTTTCAACGAGATATTTGATATTTGTATCACCTGAAACAAACCATAAAAGCTCATGAATTATAGATGTTAAGTGTACTTTTTTTGTGGTAACTAGCGGAAATCCTTTTGCTAAATTATAACGTGTTTGATAACCAAAAACACTAATGGTACCAGTCCCAGTACGATCTTCTTTTTTTACACCATTATCTAAGATATGTTGTAGTAAAGTAAGGTATTGTTTCATCGTAAATCACTCCTTATGTCTATTAATCCTTTTTACAAGTTGTTTTAGCATGATCGCAATGGAAAAAATTGCTGGAATCGTTGGTGTGAATGGTCCAAACCAGATGAGAACATACGTTGCACTAAAAGCAAGTAAAATTTGATTTTGCATTGAAATTCCAATGATAAAAGCAACCCAACTTGGTGCGTAAAATATAAAAGCTGCAAACAATAAATATAAGAACATATCTCTTACAAAGATGTTTTCTTTCAACCAATTCCACATAATATCACCAACTTCTAAGTCTTTATATATTATAACAAAATATCGAAAAGAATGAAAGAAACAAAGTTAACAAACGCAAAAAAGTGCATTTCTACACTTTTTCATTCATATTATTTGTGGGAATAATATTATTTATCGTTTTTGGTGTTGATAAATGTTATTTTTTCAGCAATTATTTCCGGATAACTAAATGTTTTTCCATCACCACAATCATATTGTTTTTGTGATAGTCTTGCCTTAACACCAACTGTTGACCCTTTCTTACAATACTCTACTGTGTTTTCCGCTATGCCACTCCATAATGTGCATTTTAGAAAATCCGTATCATATTCTCCACTTTCAGCATTTTTGTAACCTCTTTGAATGGCCAAAGTAATGGTTGTTACAGTTCTTCCATCTTCTAGATGTCTTAATTCTGGGTCATACACCAAACGACCTACTAAAATAACTTGATTTAACATAATTCCTCCTTTTTTTATCCATTATAGAAGAATAACCATTTATCTCATAGGTACCATAACGTTGACTAAAGTTCAAAAATTTACTGCTTATAAGAAAAAATCACTAAAATGAAAATGTAATTTTGATGTAAGAGAGGAATTTAATTTATTTTTATCAAAAAGTGCTAATTTCGCAAAAAAAATACTTCTACAAGAGAAGTATTTTTCATGTCATTAAAAACTAATTTCAACGTCTTCTTTTTTACCTGCGTCAGCCTCAAAGAATTCTTTTTTCTCCATATGAATCATTCCCGCAACAATACTTTTCGGGAAAGTTACAATAATCGTGTTTACGCGTGATACATTAGAGTTATAAAGTCTTCTTGCAGCTTGTAGATGTTCTTCAACATCAGAAATAGATTTTTGTAGATTGGTAAACAATTTTTCAGCTTTTAATTCTGGGTATGCTTCAACAGCAACATTAATTCCAGCTTGAACACCGTCCATTTTGGCCATAAATTGTTGTTTTTCGTCTAAACTTAATTTTGTAGGCAATCCTTGTCGCCATTTTGTTACATTTTCAAACGTTTCAGCTTCATGTTTCGCATAACCCTTTGTTGTATTAACTAATTTTGTCAGTACATCAAATCTTTTTGTTAATGCTACATCGATTCCACTTTCAGCTTCTTCCACTTTTACTTCGAGTTGTCTTAATCCATTCATTACTGCTACAAACCATAAAATTGGGATGATCAATAGTAAAACAACAACGATTGCGATAATTAATCCTGGATTCATTTATTTCACTCCTTCTTGAATATATCATTATTTAATTTTAATTCCACAACAATTTCCTTGATTACATTTAATTCTCTTTGGAATTCTTCAAATGCAGTTTCATCAAGAACTTTAAACATTTTTAGTGTAAAGGTATCTTTAAAATTATTAATACCGATGTACACTTTTGAATCTATAAATGAAAATGAAATTGAACCTTTATTATTCTTTTCAAAATCCATTAAAGCTTCCATTAAGTGAGGCGTCAATACATAAAAAGCAGATAACTCATTTGTTGAATATGTTTTAAATTTTTTGTTAAAATCAACACTTTCTAGCTTTACTTTTTCAAATTTTCTTCTGCTTTGTGGTCTTCCGTGTTCTAACACTTGAAGGTATCCATCAAAATCTTTGTTAAACTCAAAAATAAATATTCTTCCTAAAAAGTATGTTTCATAATATTCTCTGGTTCCATTTTTTGTATGCTCAACGTGTCTTTCTTCCAACTTCACATCACTGGAAACAAATGATACGCCTTCCATTTTACCAGATAAATAATCTTCAGTATGAAATCTGTCTGCATGTTTGATAAATTCGGTACCATACACTTGAGATTGTGATAATCCAGCATTTGGCTCAAACGTTCCATCCTCCACAAATGAAACTATGACTTTAGCAAGCACTTCTGTTTTAAAACGATAACTTAGTTTACGGAACCCACTAAACCCAATTCCCATGTAAATCAAACTGGGAATAACAATAATAATTCCATACGGCCCATAAGAAATGAGTAAGACAGTTAAAATCAATCCAATTATGGCAAAAATTCCGCCCATTTTTACTTTTTTCTCATGTTGTAATTTTAATCCTTGAAATTCTTTTAACTTTTCATTCATTTTTGACCTCCTGTAAAGATTTTACTACATTTTATTTGAAAAATAAACAAATATTGATATTATTTAAAAGTCCTTGTCGCCAATACTGCAGATTGCCAGTGTCGATATAAATTCGTTCTTTCTTTTTCTGACATGGACGGAGAAAAATATTTATCTTTTTGGACAAGCTTCTTAATTTCAGCTAAATTAGCAAAGAAACCACTTGCAAGTCCACTTGCAAATGCAGCTCCAAGTGCAGTAGATTCATTAATTTTTGGACGAATAATATCTATATTAAGAATATCACTTTGAAATTGCATCAGAAAATCATTTGCTGATGCTCCGCCATCCACTTTTAATGTTTTTGGGGTAATTCCAGACTCTTCAGACATCACATCAATCACGTCTTTGGTTTGATAAGCTAGTGCTTCTAGTGTCGCTCTAGTGATATGTGAACTTGTTGTACCTCTTGTCAGTCCAAAAATAGCTCCTTTTGCATCCGTATCCCAGTAAGGTGTACCCAGTCCTACAAATGCAGGTACTACATAAACACCATAATTACTATTCACACTAAGTGCCATCTTTTCTGATTCACTAGAGTGATCAAAGAAATGCAAAGAATCTCTTAACCATTGAACAGCACTTCCAGCAACAAAAACGCTACCTTCAAATGCATACGTTACTTTTCCGTCAAGTGCGTATGCAATTGTCGTTAATAACCCTTTATTCGATAGTCTAGGTGTTTCCCCAATATTCATTAACATGAAACAACCAGTTCCATAAGTATTTTTAATTTCCCCTTGTTCTAAACAAAGTTGTCCAAACAAGGCAGCTTGTTGGTCTCCTAATATTCCTGCAATGGGAATTTCAGCACCAAAGAATGTATGGCGAGCCGTAATTCCAAATTCAGCATTTGAAGAACAAACTTCTGGTAAAATAGATTCGTCTATGCCAAGAATATCAAGTAATTCTTTATCCCATTTTTGTT
Source organism: Bacilli bacterium (assembly GCA_016936415.1). Lineage (GTDB taxonomy): Bacteria > Bacillota_I > Bacilli_A > Izemoplasmatales > Izemoplasmataceae > JAFGXW01. The sequence continues at coordinate 9,280 of JAFGXW010000077.1, forward strand.
CAAAAATATTATAAAGTAACGTTCTTGAAGCGTTCGTAAAATCTGTTTTATGTACTTTGTTCCCAGTCAACTTATATAAAATCCAGCTATCAACTGTTCCAAACATTAAATTTCCTTCATTCATTAACTCTTTCACACCTGGAACATTATCAAGTACCCACTTAATTTTTGTCCCTGAAAAATACGGATCAATTAATAATCCTGTTTTACGTTGGAATAATTCATTCAATCCTTTTTCTTTCAACTCATCACAAATGTAATTACTTTGTTTAGATTGCCATACGATTGCTTTATAAACTGGTTTACCAGTGCGTCTATCCCATAAAATAGTTGTTTCACGTTGATTGGTAATTCCAATACTCGCAATTTCTTCTGGTAATACTTCTTCGGTTAATAAACACTCTGCAAGAGTGCTTAAGACGCTTAACCAAATGTCATTCGCATCTTGTTCAACATAATCTTCTTTTTGATAAATCATAGTTGTCTCTCTTTGGCTTTGATTCACGATTTCACCATTTTTATTAAAAAGAATTGCTCTAGATGATGTAGTGCCTTGATCTATTGATAGTACATATTTCTTCATCGAATCACCTCTAATGTCTATTCTATCAAAAAAAACATAATTTTGAAAAGACAATTTTGCAAAATATGGTATAATTAGTTTTGGAGGGTGATATTATGGAAAAAGAAATTATTATAATCGATCCTTATGAGAATAAACTAAATACATATGTATGGACACCTGAAAACAGAGAACCTGTTGGAATAGTTCAAATTATTCATGGTGCAAGTGAGCATATGGGACGATATAGAGAATTTGCAGAATACCTTAATTCACTTGATTTAATCGTGATTGGAAACGACCATTTAGGACATGGAAAGACTGATCCTGAAGCAGAATATGTTTTCTTTTCAGAAGATATTGGTTTCCATAAAGTGTATGAAGGTGTCAAATCTGTCCGCGATTATATCGAGGAAACGTATCCCAAATTAGACGTCATTATGTTTGCCCATGCAATGGGGTCTTACATTGGTAGATACACCATTTTATATGATTATAAACGTTATGACCAAGCCATTTTTTCTGGAACTGGTTGGGTAGATGATTTGAAAATATATATGGCTTTAGCACTACTTAATATCACTATTTTATTTAAAAAAGGGAAGTACTTTTCTCCATACCTTTCAAGACTATTAACAGATGGACCATATCGTTCCATGAAAAAAAATGGAATCATCAATAAAAAAATAGAATGGATTTCTGCGGATGTTAATATCCAAAGAGAATACACTGATGACCCACTATGTGGAAAACCTTTTACCGTTGGTGCACTTCGTGATTTGTATCGTTTCTTGCCTGAAATTCAAGATCGTAAGAAAATCAAAGAAAGCGCATCAGCTACTGCCATTTTCTTCATTAGTGGCGAAACTGATGCAGCTGGTGAATATGGTACTGTTGCAAAGAAATTATATAAGATTTATCACAATTGTGGTTATTCAAACGTAAAGTACTTTTTAATAAACAACGGTCGCCATGAAGTAATCAACGATTATGATCGTGATCATGTTCATCGTTTAATCGGAAACTGGATTCTCAAAAACTTATAAAAAAATGATGTCATTTGACATCATTTTTATTTTGGATAAATCACAAAAGTTGATATAGAATCATCGTTCTCAAATACAGATTTTGTGTGTTCGATATCTTCAATCGTGATAAGATCAGCAACTTCCAAGATTTCAAACAATGAAACATTGGTATAATAATATTTTGTAAATTGATTGGCAATGAATTCCAAACTATTTAATGCGTGAATGAACCCTCCAATAATTTGCTTTTTAGCTCGATTAAAATCTTCAATCTTCAGTTCAAAATTCGGAAGATTTTGTATGATTGCACGAATTTTTATTTCCAATTCTTTGGGCAAATACGTTTCACTTCCAATGAGGAAATACCCATATGTGTCTTCATATGTAATATCAATACCAAACGTATCATTTACCAAACCTTCAGTCAATAACTCTTTATAATTTGCACTACTTTTACCAAGTAATAAATCAAACAAAATAGATACTTCCAGTTCTTTCTTGATGATATTCTCCGTGGAATGATCTGTTCCACCTTGTTTGATACCAATCAGTAAGTTTGGCACAGTTATTTCCATTTGATTCTCTTTATATTTTTCTACTACAAAGTTTTGTTCTTCAAAATCTTCATTTACAAGAAAATAATTTTCATCAAATGTAATATTTTCTTGTTGTTTGGAGACAAACTCAAAAATTTCATCTACTTGAAAATTTCCAGTAACAAATAACACCATCTGTTTGGGACTATAAAATGTTTGATGTGTTATCTCCAGTATTTCTTTATTGATTTTCGAGATACTTTCTACAGTTCCTAAAATATCAATCTTTACCGGATGATGTTCAAACATATTGTTTAGGACTCCCATATAACTTACTGTACTAGGGTCATCTTCATACATTTTAATTTCTTGTTTGATAATCCCTTTTTCTTTTTCAATCCCTTTTTCAGTGAAATCAGGTTTTTGCACAAAATCAAGTAGTAATTTGATATTCTCTTTTAAGTTATCTGTACATGAAAATAAATAAGTCGTACGATTATTTTGTGTAAAAGCATTTACGTTTGCCTGATTTTTGGAAAACATCATCGAAATATCACCATTATTTTGTTCAAATAGTTTGTGTTCTAGAAAATGAGCAATTCCTTCTGGTAAATCAATGATGGTTCCATCTTTTTTTGCGATTTTTGTCGTAACAGAACCCAAACTAGTTGAAAACGTAACGTATGTTTTATGAAATCCTTCTTTGGGTAACAAAAAGACATTCAATCCGTTCGGTAAAATTTCATGATATAGCGTTTCTTTGATTCTTTTATATTCTGTCTTAATCATGTTTTTCACCTCTCAATAAATATACTGTATCCTTTTGGAGGCTTTTCGCAACCGAAGCAACGTCAAAAATCGTAACTTGCTGAATCATTTCAATCATATAATCAATATTAAAATCAAGTCCAAATAATGAATTACGTTGGAATCTAGTCATAATTGCATGTGGACTATCCAAGCTTTCAATTAAATGGTTAATAATGATATTTTTTGATACTTCTAATTGTTCTTTTGTGATTTTTCCATGCACGATTGTTTTAAGTACTTCATCAGTTGTTCGAACAACTTCTTCGTAATCTGCGTCATTAATCCCTGATGTCACAAACATAACACCTTTATAAGGATCATAATTACTACTAATGAAATAAACCAACCCTTTTTCTTCTCGAATTTCTTTGAATAAACAACTTTCTGAACTTGCACCAAAAAGATTGTTAAATACAATCGCAGAATAATAATCATCTGCGAGATAATGTGGTAATCCACGATATCCCACAACCAATTTTGCTTGATTCACATCAATTTCCTGAATGACTTCAGTTACTTTTTCGATTTGTTTCATTTTTGTATCTAATAAGATCGGAAGATATTCTCGCGTATTAAAATCAAAAATATCTGAAATCAATTGCTCTGTTTGATCAAAATCAATATCACCAACAATCGTAATCACAATAAGATCACGTTG
>JAFGXW010000078.1 GCA_016936415.1 Bacilli bacterium
ATGTTATTGGAGTCTATTCTTTCCTTTAACAATTGATATATTTGTTGATTACCCTGAACGTATTTTTTAGAATCACCAGCCGCTGAAGATTCTTTTGTTCCAACATCCATATAGATTTTTTTGATTTTCGATAAATCAGCTGATTTGCATAATTCTTCCATCTCTTTTTGCACTGGGTGATATGCATTGGATACACAACCAAATCTTGTGAAGTTATCTGAATACTTTAATGCTGCATATGTAGAACAAACACCACCAAATGAAGAACCCATGATTGCTGTATTTTTTGCGCTTTTATAAGTTCGATATCTAGCATCAATAAATGGTTTCACTTTTTCGATTAAAAAATGTAAATATAAGTCTGTTTTTCCACCATATACTTTCTCTGAATCGTTAAACTTAAATTGGAATGGAACTAGTTCATTACTACGTTCTTCTCCAACTGTTTCGAGCCCAACAACAATCACCTCGGGTAACCCAGGGTTTTGTTCAAACGCTTCAATAATACCCCAACTTTTACCGTAAGTTGCTTGTGAATCATCAAATAAATTATGCCCATCATGCATGTATAGCACCGGATAAAACTTATCTGATTTTCGATAGCTTTTTGGCACATAAATGAAGATTCTGACATCTCTGTTTAATTCTGTGGAATGCATTACTACAACAGTATATTCTTTCATCGTTCCACCTACTTTTTTATTTTATAAACAATCGCCTCATATGGTTTTAGATGCATTTGAGTCATGAGCGGACGATCCGTGTAATTTGACATAAAGCATTCATAATCTTTTACATCAATCGGAAGAGTAACGTCAATTTCTCGTTCTCTAAAGTTTGCCACAACCAAGTAAATTGCGTGGGTGGTTTCATTTTTATAACAATATGTGTCTGGGTTCTCTATATCTATAAACGTAATTGTCCCACTACTAATGTCGTCCATTTTACGATATTGAAAGATTTTTTTATATGTATTAAAAATCGAATGCTCATCTTCTTTTTGTTTTGCAAGATTAATATCATGATAATTTTTCACTGTATTCATCCATGGAGTCACATTGCTAAATCCAGCATGGAGAGAGTCATCCCATTGAAATGGACTTCTTGCATTGTCTCTAGCGCGATCTCGTAATGCTTGCATGGCAACTTCGTGTGAAGCTCCTAGTTTCATGAAATTATCGTATTCTGTGAATACTTCAACATCTCTAAAATCATCAAGGTTTTCATAATCGACATTTGTCATCCCAATTTCTTCTCCTTGATAAACAATCGGTGTTCCAGGCATAAAGTAAAGCGTATATGCTAACATTTTACCAGATTGATCATGATACATTGAATCATTTCCATAGTGAGAAATGACACGAGGTTGGTCATGGTTATGCCAATAGATAATATTCCATCCTTGACCCTTCAACATTTCAAACCAGTGATTAAAACTATTTTTAATGTGTTTTACATCTATTGTTCCTTTTGCCCATTTTCCAGGAGTGATTTGATTATGCCAATCACAATCAGCCCAACAATGTCCAAACTGAATCAACATATCAAATTCTTTGTTTTCAAACCCACAATATTTGATTGCTTCTTCTTTGCTTGCTCCACCAGCCTCACCCATGGTCATGATGTCATTTGGATAAAATACTTCAACACCCATTTCTTCCAAATATTCATGATGCTTTGGAATACTTGAAAAATATTCGTATCCAGGATGTCCCTCTGGGAAAGTCCAATCTTTTTCAAGATGGTTTGATGCATCCACACGAAATCCATCAACACCCAAGTCTATCCACCATTTTGTCATTGCTTTTAAATCCCTTTTCATATCTTCATTTCGCCAATTTAAATCTGGCATTTTTTTACTAAATATGTGTAAATAATATTCATTTGTTGGTTCATTGTATTCCCATACAGGTCCCCCAAACCAAGAACGCCATTGCGTCGGCATAACTTTATTTCCATGTTCATCATATTTGGGTGGTTGCCAAATGTAGTAATCATGATATTTTTGATGATTTGGATGGTTTGGATCTTTCGCAGCTTCAAACCAACTATGTTCATCAGAAGTGTGATTCAAAACCAGATCAAACAAAATTTTTATATCCAATTGGTGTGCTTTTTGTAACAATTCTTTCACATCTTCTATCGTTCCGTAATCTTTGCTGACACGATAAAAATCTGAAATATCATAACCATTATCATCCATAGGAGACTCATAATGTGGAGATATCCAAATGGCATTTACGCCAAGATCCTTAAAATAATCAAGTTTACTTATGACGCCTTGAAAATCACCAATGCCGTCATGATTTGAATCTTTAAAACTTCTCAAATATAGTTGATAAATAATCGCATCTTGCCACCATTTTCGTTTCATAAAACATTCTCCTATCGCATTCATTACATCATTATGTAGATGTTTGGTTTTTCATTCAATATTATACTATATAAATCGTGATATTGGTTGATTTTTTCAAAAAGTGAAACCGCTACCACAATAATAACTACTGCTTTTTCTCACCAAATAATGGTATGATGATTATATCAATTAAATATCTAATAGAGGTGAACATATGTTGAACGCTACAATCTATCATGAAGCAAAAAGTAAATATGCATATATTTATGATAAAGATACTGTGCACTTACGATTATTCGCAAGTATAAATAAAATAACTTCTATTCAAGTTTTATTTGGCGATCCATTTAATCATGCGCCAAATCCAAACAATTCAGACCGTTGGGAATGGGTAAACGAGGGAAATTCTGATACACTAATGAAAAAAGAGTTTTCAACAGACCAATACGATTACTTTTTCATTGCCTTAAAACCAAAATATAAACGTATGAAATATGCTTTTATAGTAAACAATCAATATTTATATGGTTGTCGTGAAATTGTCGATTTAACGATTGATCCAGCAGCAACCTCTAACTTATTTAACTTTTTTAATTATCCATATTTAAATGAAGAAGATATTTTTTCTGCCCCTAGTTGGATTCAAGATCAAGTTTGGTATAGTATATTCCCAGAACGTTTTTGTAATGGTGATTCTTCCATAAATCATCCTCAAACACTTGAATGGGGGGAAACAGATCGTTATTCAAATGAGCAACGTTTTGGTGGCGATTTAAGAGGAATCATTGATAAATTAGAATACATAAAAAGTGTTGGATTCACGGGAATATATATGACACCTATTTTTGAATCAGATAGCACACATAAATATGATGTGAATAATTACTATAAAATAGATGATGCCTTTGGAAATAATGAAACATTCAGAGAGCTTGTTGAAAAAGCACATGAAATTGGTTTGAAAATCATGCTTGATGCCGTATTTAATCATTGTGGCTTCCGACATCCATTTTTTCAAGATGTCATAACAAACGGTAAAAATTCACCTTATTATGATTGTTTTTATATTATTGACAAAGAGAAAGAACCAATCAATTTTGCGTTAAAAGAAGATAGAACCATTGATCGTGAAAAAATCAAGGGTGTATTCCGCAATCACGATTTATTAAATTATCGCACATTCGCATTTACCCCTTATATGCCTAAACTAAATACCAATCATCCAATTATGAAAAAACATTTATTAGAAGCTGCAAAATATTGGATATCAGAATACAACATCGATGGTTGGCGTCTAGATGTCAGCAACGAAGTTGGACATAAGTTTTGGCGTGAATTCAGAGACACTGTAAAATCAGCGAAAAAAGATGCCTATATTGTTGGTGAAAATTGGGATAATTCTTATCCTTGGTTACAAGGAGACCAATATGATGGTGTAATGAACTATGAATTATTATTCCCAATTTGGAGCTATTTCGGAACAAATACCACAACACCTCAATATACAAGCACACAGTTCAAACACAAGATAAATAAAGTTCTAGTTGATTATCCAAAAAATGTGTTAAGAGCAATGTATAATCTTGTAGATTCTCATGACACGACCAGAATTTTAGAGATTTGTTCCAACAACGTTGAACTTGTAAAATTGCCATACATATTCTTATTTTCGTTTCCAGGCGCACCAAGCATCTATTATGGTGGAGAGGTCGGTATTAGCGGAAAACACGACCCAGACAATCGTCGTTGCATGATTTGGGATCCAAAAAAACAAAATCAAGAGATCTTATCTCATATCAAAAAACTAATTCAGTTACGTAAACATTCTGAGGATTTTAAAGGAACTGAAATTGAATGGTTATGCGCAGATGATGAAAAAGAATTGTTGATTTATAAAAAGGGAGAAACATATTTTATCATGAATAAAAATGGTTCTACCCAAACCATTTCACTTCCAATCGAGTTACAAAATCAAATGGTACATGACTTGTATAACGACTGTTCAAAAGCGCTTCATACAACAATAACCTTACCTGCTTATGAATTCTTAATTTTTAACATCAAACAATAATAAAGGCGACAATTGTCGCCTTTTCCTATTTTCGTTTTGAATAGTATGATCCAATGATTTTTAGATAACTGGTTTTGTATTGCAAAATCTCTAATGCTGCTTTCACATCTTCTTGTTCTATGTTGCCATAGAAATCAAGATAAAATACATATTCACCCAATATATTTTTCTTTGTTCTTGATTCGATTTTAGATAAATCTATTTTTCGAATGGCAAATTCATGTAAAATATCATAAAGTGCTCCTGCAATGTTCCCTTTTGGTGCACAAACAATTGATACTTTATTATGGAACCCAACAATTTCCAATGTTTTTGTAATAAAAACAAATCTTGTTGTATTGTGTTCACTGTCACTAATATTGTTTAATAAAATGTTCAAATCACCATATATGGCTTTTTTTGATCCAATTGCTGCATAAGTATCATCCAAATCGTTCAACTGAATGATTGCACTTGAAGTTGAACTTGTCAGTATTTCCTTATAATTACCAAGTTCTTTTTTTAATACTTTTCGTGACTCAGCAAGTGCGTACATATTAGACATAACATGTTTTATTTGAGATAAATCGTTATTTTTTGAAATCAATGAAAGTTCTATATCCATCACAATTTCCCGATTGATATGAAACTCTGGATGAAGTAATTTATCAAGCACTTCATTGATAGATCCTTCTATCGAGTTTTCAATTGGGACAACAATTCCAATGACTTCATCATTTTCCAATGCTTCAAATAAGCGATGTAAATTACTATATGGAACCAAGTCACTTTTTACGTAGAAAGTTGTAGCGGCAAAATAGGTAAAAGAATTTCTCGGACCTAAATATCCTATCATAACTCCACCTGCTTTCTGAAATTTTTATAATGTATGAATATCAATATTTGTGTAAGCTTCTTTGAATGCGTATTCTACTGAATCTTTTGTAATCTTTAATATTAAATATGAAGGTACAATATCTGCGCGAGGCTTTGAAATACTACCAGGATTAATCAATGTGACTTCTTGAACATGATCGACTCTAGCAATATGTGTATGACCATATAAAACAATATCAGCATTTTGCTTCATTGCATATGAACACAAAGTAACAAGCCCATTATTCACATCTTGCTTATGACCATGTGTTAACAACACTTTTTTGCCCTCGATGTCCATCATTTTTTCATACACAAATCCAGCATCATGTGGATAATTTCCTTTGATAGCTAATACATCTAGATCCAGTAAGTATTTGTGTGGTAATTCACTGTCACCCAAAGAAATGAAATAATCAGCATCCATATTAAATTTAATAATTCTTTCAATTACCTTACGGTCACCATGTGCATCACTAAAAACGACTAATTTCATCAAATCACCTCTTTTTATAATTATAGCAAATAATTTTGAAAATGCCTATGATATATTTATTTTCTAATCATATAAAAAAGGGCAGAGAGAATCTCTGTCCTTAATTCAAAATTAATAATTTGCTTTTTTTCTTTCAAAATATGCCATTGGATGTTTACAAACAGGACACATTCCTGGTGCTCTCTTACCAACGTGCACATGTCCACATTCACGGCAGAACCATACAACTTCAGTTTCTGATTTGAAAACAATGTCATCTTGGATGTTTGTAAATAATTTACGGTATCTTTCTTCATGATCTTTTTCGATTTTCGCAATCATGCGGAATGATGCAGCAATTTTTGGAAAACCTTCTTGGTCTGCTACTTCTGCGAAATGAGGATATAATTCAGTCCATTCTTCATTTTCACCTGCAGCAGCTGCGTCTAAGTTTTCTAATGTAGTACCCTCAATACCAGCTGGGTAAGCAGCAGTAATTTCAACAGCACCACCTTCTAAATAACGGAAGAAAATCTTAGCATGCATATACTCATTTGCCGCTGTTTCCAAAAATAACTCAGATATTTGTTCGTATCCTTCTTTTTTCGCTATTTTCGCAAACATCGTATAACGATTTCTTGCTTGAGATTCTCCAGCAAATGCTTTTAATAAGTTTTGTTCTGTTTTTGTCCCTTTTATTGACATAATATACCTCCTTTTCTCATAATACTATTATACAACAATTATTCTTGAATTAAAACCCCAATTAATTTTTTTAAGCACTTTGCACGATGACTAATTTGATTTTTATCACGCAATGTTAACTCAGCCAAATGCTTTTGCAAAGAAGGAATGTAAAAGATTGGATCATATCCAAATCCATTCTCTCCAACGAAATCATATCCGATTTCTCCTTCCAAATAGTCTTCTACAAATATTGGTTCTTTATCTAAGTAATAGATACACATCGATGTCACAAATCGTGCCCGACGATCAGTCAAATCTTTCATGTTTTGAAGCAATAATAAATTATTATCTAAATAGCTTTTGTTTTCTCCAGCATAACGAGCAGAATAAACCCCAGGTTCATTATGCAAAGCAAAGACTTCTAACCCAGAATCATCTGCAATCACAGTTTTTTGTAAAATAAGCGCTAATGTTTTTGCTTTGATCAACGCATTTTCTGAAAAAGTAGCCCCATCTTCGATAATATCTGGCACTTCTTCAAAATCAAATAAACTTAAAACATGAAACCCGAGCGGTATTAGTACATCTGAGATTTCTTCTATTTTGTGTTTATTTTTTGATGCTATTACAATTTCTTTCATATCATCACCCAAACCCATTATAACAAAAAAAATAAGCTTTCGCTTATTTTCTTAACCATTGATTAAATTTATCTAAATCTGTATTTCTACCAATTAATAATAATTGATCATTCATTGCAATCACATTATCAGGAGTAGGAATGATGATGTCACCATTTCGTCTGATTGCAACTACATTTATTTTAAATCGATTGCGAACGTCTAAATTAACAACGGTTGAATCAATTACTTTTTCAGTTGCATTTACAACAATAAAACTATGACTTTCATTTAAGTCAATGTAATCTAACACATTATTAGAAATAATTTTACTAGCAAGTCTTTTCCCTGATTGTTGTTCAGGTTGAATGATTTCATCTGCACCAAGTTTATGAACAACTTTAGCATGATCTGAATTTTGTACTTTCACAGTAACAAATTTAACACCCAAATCTTTTAAAATTAATGTTGTTAAAATACTGCTTTGAATTTCAGCACCAATTGCTACCACAACATGATCAATACTAGAAATACCTACTTCTCTTAACGCATTAACGTCAGTCGTATCCAATGTAACAGCATGTGTTGCAATTTTACTCATTTTAGCAATTTTTTCAGGATCCTTATCAATCACCAAAACTTCTGCTTCTTTGTTGATTAATTCCTCCACAACACTTTGCCCAAAACGACCCATTCCAATTACTGCAAATGATTTTTTTGCCATAATTATCACCCTTTTTAATCTATATTTACTCCGCTTATATTATACCAACTAAGCTTAATATATCATACCAACTATATATTGATATGTCAATTAAATCTTATGTTTGAAATGATTGTATCCTCTATTAATTATGGTATAATACTCTATGAGGTGATGATAATGACCAACAATAAAATGAACTTTGGAATAATCGGAATTTACATTGGAATGATGATATTAATCATCTTATTACAAGCATTTATCGTAATATTTAGAAGTGATTTGCTCGATACTCCAGAGTCATTAACACAAGTGAATAGTATCATCAATCTATTTTATTATGTTGGCTTGTTCTTGATTTTTATCATTGTATATCGCAGATACTTCTCAGAACAAATCAATTTCGCATTCTCAAATAAACGAAAAACCATTAAAGCCATCGCATATGGCATCTCATTTATGTTCATGGTTTCTTTTCTTGCGAATGTTGTATTAACTTGGCTTGGTGTCACAGATACATCACAAAATCAAGCGTCCTTAAATGAAATTTCAAACGGCTCTTTATTCGACAAGATTTCGTTGTTTGTCTTTGCTGTCTTATTGGCACCAATCGTGGAAGAGTTTGTTTTTAGAAAAGCTGTTTATAGCATATTTGAAAAATTCAATTACATCATCGCAATTGTGATTAGTGCATTTCTCTTTGGGTTCATGCATGTCTCAGGTGGCGATTACATTCAAATCATTTATTATGCTGCTTTAGGGATAATGCTTGGTGTTATTTATCATTTTTCAAAAAACAACATCATTGTACCAATGGTAGTTCATTTATGTTTCAACCTGTTTGTTACAACAATGATGTTCCTTGGATGATGACTTTAATTTCATCAAAAAACCTAGTTCAAACTCATGAACTAGGTTTTTTATTGCATATTTCCTTTTTGTAATTGTTCTAACACTTCTAACATATGATTATGCTTTGCATATTCAAGAACGGTATACCCATGATATTTCTTTTTATAATCTACTTTGCGTTTTTGAATTAGTTTTATAATGTCAATATCTCCGATCAATGTAGCATAATATATGGCATCATGTTTTGTAAAATCAATATTATATATAGATGCATCATATTTTAATAATTTTTCCACCAAGAAACATTCTCTATTCATAATGGCATAAAATAATGCAGTATTTCCAAAAACATCCACATCGTTCACATTTGAAATTGGGATTAATGCATCTGCACGATCGAATTGATTAAATATAATTGAAAAAGTGAGTTGATTTCGTTTGATCCGAGATTGATACTCCATATCATTTTTTAAATGATTAAAAATTTCAATTGCTTCATAACGATTTTTTATCATTGAAACATCATAAGGTGATTGATTAAATTTTGATTGATCATAACTTGTCAACCCAAATTTTAGAAATAAACTAACCATTTCAATATATGGATTTTCAACCGCAATATGAAGTGGTGTTAACAAATACTGGTTTTTAGAATACGGATTAATTCCTAACCCAATTAAATATTCAACAATGTCAACAGTTGATGCAAAAGCTGCATAATGTAAAGTCGATTCTCTACGAATATCAAGACTATTAACAATTGCCCCCATCTCTACCAAATATCTCACTGCTTTGATTTTTTTACTTTTCACTGCGAATTGTACAACCGAAGTTAAGTTTTCGTCTACAGCGAAAATATCAGCATTGTGCTTCAAAAGAATCCCCAATGCATCAACAGAACCTTTATATGCTGCTTTGTGTAATGGTGTTTGTAGTAAATTATTTCTCACTTTTGTACTAGCATGATATTGTAATAATAATTGAATCATTTCAACACTTCCCATATAAGAAGCAATATGGAGAGGTCTTTCTTGATACTTATCCCCTATATTAGGGTCTAACCCAAGCATCAATAGAAGTTCCATAGATTTTATAGCTTTATTGCGTGCGGCTAAATGTAACAGTGTTTGTGAACGTTCATCAGTGATAAAAAGATCTTTATCGGCTTCAAAATATTTAACAATGTATTTTGTGTCATCTGTCAGTGCAGCAATAAAAATTGATTCACTCATTCCATCACCATAAGAATAAAATTCTTTTAATTCCATCACAAACACCTCCTTTACCTCACATAAAAAAAATAGCATAAAAACAAAAAAAATACCACATAATCTGTGATATTTTTTTAAAATTTATGAATAATTATCTTACAGCGTCTTTTAAAACTTTACCAGCTTTGAATGCAGGTGATTTTTGCGCAGGAATATCAATTTTTTCGTTAGTTCTAGGATTATGTCCAACTCTTTCTTTACGGTTTCTAACTTCGAAAGTTCCGAATCCAGTTAACACAACTTTTTCCCCTGCAACTAAAGATTCTTGAATAGATGCTAATGTAGAATTCAAAGCAGTTTCTGAATCTTTTTTAGTTAATCCTGACACTTCAGCAATTCTTGCAACTAATTCTGTTTTGTTCATATCTTTACCTCCTATTTATTTTTCTGACTTCATTATAGCAAGTATTTGGCTCTATTGCAAGACTTTTTGGCATTTGAGAAAGAAAAACCACTTTTTTCAGAAAAAAGTGGTCAATTAATTCTAACGGCCTTGTTACTTACAAAAAGCCCTTACAGATAGGTGAAAAGAAATATATTGGTTATATTATTCAGATTTGGAGCTTCTTCCTAGTAGCATTTTGTTTGCTTCATCGGGATCCATTTTATGAAATAAAACCTCGTATATAGCGCTAATTATAGGCATATCTAAGTTTTTTGACTTTGCAAATTTATAGGCTGCTTCACAAGTTCTTATCCCTTCAACAACCATTGTCATGGAAGATAAGGTTTCTTCTAAATCTTTACCATTTCCTATCTTAAAGCCTGCTTGATAGTTACGTGAGTGTGGGCTTGTACAAGTTACAATTAAATCGCCAACTCCAGTTAATCCCATCAAACTTTTTGGGTCTGCGCCATATATTTCATAGAATTTCGCCATTTCTACTAGCCCTCTTGTGATCAATGCAGCACGTGCATTATCACCAAGTCCTTTACCAGCAATGAGTCCAGAAGCCAAAGCAAAAATGTTTTTAAGTGCCCCACCAATTTCTGCACCTTTTAAATCTGTTGAACTATAAACCCTAAAATATTCGGCATTATGAAATAAGTTTTGAACAAATTTTGCATGACTTTCCACTTCACTCGATGCAGTAATTACAGTGGTTAAACCTTGTATAACTTCTTCCGCATGACTCGGTCCACTTAAGGCAACAAATCCTTTAAAAAATTGCTTCGGAACCATCTCTTCAAAAATTTCTGAAATACGTAAAAAAGTTTCTGGTTCAATCCCTTTTGCAGCATTGATAAATAACTTCGGAGAAGTCATTTCGTCGATTGCACTTGAAATGGCAGTTCGTAGTACCTTGGTTGGAACAACAAACAAAAGTGTATCAGAAAAATCCATCGCTTCTTTCATATCTGATGTTGCTTTAATATCAGAAGGAATGCGTTCATTTAACTGTAGACATATATGTAAATGATTGATTTTTCCAACAATTTTCGGATCAACATCAAAAACCAACACTTCATGTGCGTTATCACTTAGTACTTTTGACAAAGCTAATCCCCAAGATCCTCCACCTATGACTGTTATTTTCATACTAATCACGCTTTCTTAATACGATTTTAATGGTAGTTCCTTCGAAGTCAAATGATTCACGTAAACGATTCATCAAATATCGTTGATAACTAAAATGCATCACTTGATCATCATTAACAAAGAATACAAATGTTGGTGGTTTGGAAGCGACTTGTGTCACATAATAAACCTTGATGATTCCACCATTATGTTTTTTTGGTGGACTAACAAACATTGCATCTGTAACCACATCATTTAAAACAGACGTTTGAACACGTCGGTTATAATTCGTATAAACTTGATTAATGACTGGGAATAATGTTTTGACTCTTTGTTTTGTCTTTGCAGATAAAAAGACAATTGGTGCATACGTAATAAATTGGAAATGAGAACGTAATTCTTGCTCCCAACGATTCATTGTATGGTTATCTTTTTCAAGTAAATCCCATTTATTGACAACAATAATGATAGCTTTTCCAGCATCCATTGCATAACCAGCAATCTTTTTATCTTGCTCTCTAATGCCAACTTCTGCATCAATTAAAACCAAACAAATATCACTACGATCAATGGCACTTAATGCACGTAAAACACTATATTTTTCAGCGTTTTCGTACACTTTTCCTCTTTTACGAAGTCCTGCAGTGTCAATGATAACATAGTCTTGTTCAGCATAGGTAAATAGACTATCAATGGAATCTCTTGTTGTTCCTTCAATTTCACTAACAATCACTCTATTTTGCCCAATAATCGCATTAAACAAAGATGATTTTCCTACATTAGGACGACCAATTAAACATAATTTAATACGATCTTCTTCATATACTGTTTCTGTGACAATTGGTAATAACTCGATGACTTTATCTAATAAATCTCCAATTCCAACACCATGTTTACCACTAACCGCAATTGGATCTCCAAGACCCAAAGAATAAAATTCATACATGGTAT
Source organism: Bacilli bacterium (assembly GCA_016936415.1). GTDB lineage: Bacteria > Bacillota_I > Bacilli_A > Izemoplasmatales > Izemoplasmataceae > JAFGXW01. The sequence continues at coordinate 12,361 of JAFGXW010000078.1, forward strand.
CGGTTAAAGATACATCATCAGCCTTATTCAGTGCAACAATAACTGGTTTGTTTGATTTATATAACATTCTTGCAACATAACTATCTTCATCTGTAATTCCAGAACGAATATCACAAAGAAATACAATGAGGTCAGCTTCTTCAATGGCAATTTCTGTTTGTGACTTAATTTCATGGATAAAAGGGGTATCACCGAAGTCGATACCACCTGTGTCAATAACATTAAATTCTCTCGTTAACCATTCACCTTTACTATAGATACGATCCCTAGTAATTCCAGGTTCATCATCCGTAATCGATAAACGATCTCCGATTATTCGGTTAAATAACGTCGATTTCCCTACATTGGGTCTACCGACAATTGCAACGGTTGGTAACATATTACCACGTACTTTCCTATTTAAATTCTTTCAGTTTTTCTCCAAACAGATCACCCAAAGTTTGTCCTTGTGCTTTTTCTTCTGTTTTTAAATA
>JAFGXW010000079.1 GCA_016936415.1 Bacilli bacterium
GATGATGCATTTATAGTAAAAGATGGTGATTCTTCATTAATTCATCCTAATACTACTCATTCCCAAGTTGCAGCTCCTGGATATGCTATGTACTATATATGGATGATTCCTCATTTAAAAGATGATAGGTGGCTTCCAACTACTAGATATTATAGAGAAGAACACAAGTGGCTATTAGATAAAGATGTAGAAATTTGGCCACAAAAAAAGTTTGAAAAATAGGAGTAATTAATATGTCAAATACAATAAAATTAACTGTTGGACAAGCAATAGTCAAATTTCTTGATAATCAATTTGTTAACTTTGATAACAGAGAAGAAAAATTCATTAATGGTGTCTTTGGTATTTTTGGTCATGGTTGTGTCGTTGGTTTAGGGGAAGCGTTAGAACAAAATAATCATAGTCTAAAATTTTATAAAGGATGTAATGAACAAGGAATGGCACATAGTGCTATAGCATATGCTAAACAAAATAATAGAAAAAAAATCATGGCTGTTACAACTTCAATCGGCCCTGGAGCTATGAATTTAGTAACAGCTGCAGCCTTAGCTACAACAAATAGAATACCTGTTTTATTACTTCCAGGTGATACTTTTGCTTGCAGACAACCTGATCCTGTACTACAACAATTAGAACAATTCCACGATTTTGGAATTACATCTAATGATGCATTTAAACCTGTTTGTAGATATTTTGATAGAGTAAGTAGGCCTGAGCAGTTAATGACTGCTTTGCTAAATGCAATGAGAGTTTTAACTTCTCCTGTTAATACTGGTGCAGTTTGTGTTGCTCTTCCTCAAGACGTTCAAGCAGAAGCATATGATTATCCAGTTGAATTTTTTGAAAAGAGAATTCATTACATTGATAGAATTGAACCTAATGTAAAAGTTGTTGATGAAGCAATTAAAATCTTTAAAAACAGTAAAAAACCTATAATAATTTGTGGTGGTGGTGTTAGATTCAGTGAATGTGGTGAAGAATTAGCTCAATTTGCTTCAAAATATAATATTCCATTTGGAGAAACTCAAGCAGGTAAAAGTGCTGTTGAATTTTCACATCCATATAACTTAGGTGGTATTGGAGTAACTGGAGGGTTAGCAGCAAACGAAATTGCATCAAACGCTGATTTAGTTATAGCAGTTGGAACACGTTTATCTGATTTTACGACCTCAAGTAAATGGTTATTTGCAAAAGACAATGTCAAAATAATATCTATTAATGTGAATGATTTTGATGCAATAAAAATGAATTCATTACCATTAGTATGTGATGCAAAAAAAGGTTTAATTGCTTTAAACAAACAACTTGAAGAGATAAATTATAAAGCTTCATATACCAATGAAATTATTGAAATTAAGAAAGAATGGGATAAAGAAGTTGATAGACTTTATACAACTGAGTTAGGACCAAATAACAGATATTCTCAACTCAGAGCTCTTGGAATCATGAATGAAGAACAGTTCGCAAAAAATAGTATAGTAGTTGGAGCTTCTGGCTCTCTTCCTGGTGATATGCAAAGAGTTTGGAGAGCATATGAAAGAGAAACTTATCATATGGAATATGGTTATTCATGCATGGGATATGAGGTAAGTGGTGCATTAGGTGTAAAACTTGCAAATGAAGAAGTCGAAGTATATTCCATGGTTGGGGATGCTAGTTTTGTAATGTTACATTCAGAATTACTAACAGCTCTAGAAAATAACATAAAAATAAATATTATGTTATTCGATAATAATGGTTTTGGTTGTATTGATAATCTTCAAAGATCACAAGGTATTCCAAAATTTGGTTGTGAGCTAGTTTATAGAGGAAAAGACTCTAATCGTATTGATTCAACTGGTGAAAAATTACAAGTATCATATGCAATGATTGCAAAAGGATATGGTTGTGATGTTTGGACTGTTCATAACAGCGAAGAATTAAAAAAAGCACTTGAAGAATCTAAAAAAAGTACTAAATCAACATTAATAGATATAAAAGTAGATGAAGATTCTATGAGTGGCTCTTATAAAAGTTGGTGGAGAGTTGGGACTCCTGAAGTTTCACAAAAACAAAGTGTCATTGATGCTTATAAAAAACTGCAAGAAGAAATTAAAAAAACTAAAAAGTTTTAAAAATGAGGTTTATATGGATACAAAGAAGGTCAAACTAGCAATAGCACCTATTGCTTGGACAAATGATGATTTACCTGATTTAGGAAAAGAAAATACATTCGAGCAATGTGTTAGTGAAATGGCTTTAGCTGGGTTTACTGGAAGCGAAGTTGGTAATAAATACCCAAAAGATCCAAAGGTTTTAAAACCAATGTTAGACTTGAGAGGAATAAGTATTTGTAATCAATGGTTTAGTAGCTTTTTAACTACCCAAGATTTAGAAACAGTAATAAAAGATTTTAATTTGCAATTAGATTTTTTAGAAGCTATGGGAGCATCTGTTATTGGACCTGCAGAACAAGGAAATAGCATACAAGGAACAACTTTAAGTGTTTTTGATGAAAAGCCTACTTTTAATGATGAACAATGGGAAAAAGTTGCAACTGGACTAAACACTTTAGGGAAAATAGCTAGAGATAGAGGATTTAAACTATCCTACCATCATCATATGGGAACGGGATGTCAAACAATTGAAGAGACAAAAAAACTCATGGATTTAACAGATAAAAGATATGTATTTTTAACTTTTGATTCAGGTCACTTTGCGTTTTCTGGTGAAGATCCTGTTGAAGCTTTAAATCTATTTATTGATAGAGTGGCTCACGTACATCTAAAAGACATTAGAAAAGAAGTAGTAGAAAAAGTTAAAAAAGATAAATTAAGTTTCTTAGAAGCAGTAAGAGCAGGAGCTTTTACGATTCCAGGCGATGGGTGTATTGATTTCCCTTCAATTTTTAAAATATTAGAAGAACATAATTATGAAGGCTGGATGGTTGTTGAAGCAGA
>JAFGXW010000080.1 GCA_016936415.1 Bacilli bacterium
ATTGCGGAACAATCTAGAACCGGACATGCAACGAATATCATCGCAGGATTATCAACTGGTATGGAATCGACATTAATACCTATCTTAATTCTTGCAGCAGGAATCATTATCTCATATACTGTTGGTGGCTTACTAGGTGTTGGACTTGCTGCAGTAGGTATGTTATCAACTGCAGGAATTACTGTCAGTGTTGATGCTTATGGACCAATCGCAGATAATGCAGGTGGTATTGCTGAAATGAGCGGATTGGATAAATCAGTACGTGCTATTACAGATAAACTTGATTCTGTAGGAAATACAACTGCTGCTATTGAAAAAGGATTTGCAATAGGTTCTGCAGCAATGACTTCAATTGCTTTATTCAGTGCTTTCATTCGTAAAGCTGGATTAACGGGAATTAATGTTGCTTCACCGCAAGTAATGGCTGGTTTGATTTTTGGAGCAATGTTGGCATTCTTCTTCTCATCATTGGTTATTAAATCAGTAGGAATTGCAGCAAATAAAATGATTAATGAAGTGAGACGACAATATAAAGAGATGCCTGGCATCTTAGAATATAAGGAAAAACCAGATTATGCTCTTTGTGTTAAAATTTCAACAAATGCAGCATTAAAACAAATGGTTTTACCAGCTATCTTAGCTATAGCTACACCGCTTACCATCGGATTCTTGTTTGGTTCTGAAGTACTTGGTGGGATGCTTGCTGGTACACTAGCTACTGGAATCATGCTTGCAATTTTCATGGCAAATAGTGGTGGGGCATGGGACAATGCAAAAAAATTAATTGAAACTGGAGAATTTGGTGGTAAAGGTAGCGAAGCACATAAAGCCGCAGTTACCGGTGATACTGTTGGAGATCCTTTCAAAGATACTGCTGGTCCTTCTATTGATATCTTAATCAAATTAATGACAACGATTTCTCTTGTTTTTGCCGCAGCTTTTGGACTAGGCTTAATTTAATTTTCAAAAGTACCAAGCACATTGTGTTTGGTACTTTTTTTTGATATCTTCCTTTCATTGGTAAAAATGATTCAAACTGTGATATAATAATATGTTAAATGGAGGTGCAAGATGAAAATATGCAAACCGAATTATCACAATTCAATCATGAATGTTTCTAACTCATTATTACATCATTATGGAATCGATACCCCATATAATGGTATACCACTACTGGATGAAGAACTGAAGAAAAATTACAATCACATTGTGTATATTCTACTAGATGGTCTTGGTGTTAATATGCTGAAAAAACACTTAAATAAAGAAGATGCACTACTAAAATATTGTAAATCAGAAATTACAAGTGTTTTCCCACCAACCACAGTTGCCGCTACGGATGCTGTTATTTCTGGATTACCTCCAATTAGTACTGGGTATTTAGGATGGGTTCAATATTTTCCGCAAGAAGATGTCAATTTAGTTGTCTTTAGAAATGAAGACTTTTATGATTCTAATCGGATCATCAAAGAGAATTTACGAGATAAATATTTGTCTTTTGAAGGAATACATGAAAAAATTGCTAGATTCAATCCAAACGTAAAAACATATGAGCTTTTCCCTAGTTTCCGTGAAGGTGGCAGTGAATCATTTGCTTCTGAAATTGAAAAAGTGTGTGCCATTACAAGTATGACAGATCAATCGTTCAGTTATGTATACTGGATTCAACCAGATATCATAGAGCATCAAGCTGGAATTGATAGTGATGAAGTAAAAACAACTGTTCAACAATTAAACAAAGATTTTGAAGAATTAATATCGGAGATCAATGATGACACTTTGGTAATTTGCATTGCTGATCACGGTTTAATTGATATCAAGGAGATGCAATTATTTAAATATGAAGACATTATGTCAATGCTAATTCGTTTACCTTCTCTTGAACCTCGTGCTACTAATTTCTTTGTTAAAGAAGAATACAAACTAGAGTTTAAAATTAAATTTAATCAATATTTTAGTCAATATTTTACGCTTTATTCAAAACAAGAAATTCTTGATAGCAAACTATTTGGAGAAGGTACACAACATTCCATGATTGATCATATTCTTGGTGATTATGTTGCGGTTGCTATCTCTGATTACATGTTTACACTAAATGATGAAAAAATGTATAAAGCTCATCACGCAGGCTTATCAGAAGCTGAAATGATGGTTCCACTCATCCTATATTCAAAAAAATAAGTCCTACAATTGTAGGACTTTTCTTATACACCTAGTGCTGCTTTAATAATGAAACTGAACAAGAATGAAATAAAGGCAACACCCAAACTGATGGTAACCATTTCAAAGAAACGTTTCTTAAAGTTTAGATCTTTTGCTACACTTATATAATAGTTAAAGACAAATATGATCATAACTGCAATTAAAATTGTCATGAGTAAGGCAATTTTTACATCGAGTCCAATTAGGAATGGTAAAATTAGCAAAGCAACAGCCAATAAATAAGCTGATCCTGTATATAATGCTGATTGTAGTGCTTCTTTTACCGAAGAGTCTTGCTTGGTTGATAAATATTCACTACTTGCCATGGAGAAAGCAGCGGCAACACCAGTAATAAGACCCGCAAGCGCAACTGTTTTCGCATTATCAAGAGCGAAGGTTAATCCAGCTAGCGCACCAGTAAGTTCTACCAATGCATCGTTAAGTCCAAGTACTATAGAACCAACAAATTTTAGTCGCTCTTCATCGATTGCATCAATCAATTCCTTTTCATGCTGTTCTTCATCATTAATGATTTCTTTGATTCCCTCAACTTTGTTATCTAACATTTCATAGACAACTTGAGCTTTTGCTTCGCCCATTTCGAGTAATTTTGTAGTAAAGGTAACACCAAAGAATACACCTAAAAATCGATAGTATAACACTTTCAAGTAATTTGGTCGCACATCTTTACCTGTAAATTTTTTGAACATAGCATAATGTTTTAATTCATCCGCACCAATTTCTTCAAGAATATGTTTGATTTTACTATCTTTTTGTCGTTTGGCAAGATATCGGTATATTTTATGCTCTGTAATTTCTTCTTGTTGCATACGTAGTATTTTACGATGATATATTTTTTCAGTTTGATCCATTTTTATCTCCTTAACTTGATTATTCTATTTCTTCTTCTTCTAACTTTTTAGATTGTTTTTTAAATGGACGAGCAAAGATACTAGCAATTCCTTTTGGAAAAACTGCTAACCCATCACGGACAATAATCGGCATCATCTTTATTGACTCTTTATATGCCATTCTACGGATTTCTTTTCTCGTTAATAATTTGTTGTCCATATAGAGGAAACTTCTCGTTACAACACCAACACGACAAGTTAATAACCCATTTGCAGTACCACTAATAATCGAAGATGAGATTGTTTTAACAAACGGTAAATCTGTCATTGTTTCACTAATTTTATTTGGCAACAACTCACTCACGTCAAGATCATCTAAACCTTCAGCAATAATACTCGTAATCAATACATTTAAACTGAGTTTTGCCAAATTGGGATATGAAGGTCTAAATCCAGTTAATAGTGTGATTTCTTTGATCATTTTTAAATTCATTACAATAACACTAAGCATATCCAAATTACCATTTTGGGATAATGCGGTAGAAACCATTACGGTTTTTGAATTTTGAATAATTAGTTGATTCATTTCGTCTTTAATTGTCGTATTAAACACATGTTTTAATGCATCTTGCAACATGGTTTTATCTTTTAATGCATTTGTGATAAGGGTTTTATCCTGTTCGGTAAGAATTGCATTTTTTAACAAGGTTTTTCCGGCATCTTTATACACTTTAAATTTTTGATCATCGCTTAAAATATGATCAATACTAAATGTTGGTGCAAACAGTATGATCCTGATTGGATTGATCAACAATACATAGACTAAAATCGCAGATAATGCATAAAATGAATATTCAAGATACGCATGTATTTCTCGCAACCTTTCTCCTACTGTAATAATATTGCTTATGAAGATAAAAAATATGAGTAGTGTAACACCTATTCCAATTAGAATCCAAAATCGTTTCTTCTCCATCAAATCACCTCTGCTTTATTTTATCATAAATGCTTTTTTTAATAAACAATATTACAAAAAGAAAACACTAGCGCTAGCTAGTGTTTTGATAGATTGTTATTCTTGTTGTTCCTCTTCCACTACTTCAACCAATTCATAACTTCTTGAAGAAATAAAAGCAATCGCAATATTTAAGAAAACATAAATAGTTGTTACAATGTAAGCAAAATTAAATCCGCCAACAATTACATCGCTTAACACATTAAACTTATATTGGAAGAAGCCAATAAAAATTTCTCCATTCACATTTGCAGGAATGTTTAGATAGAATATGATAAGTGTGAGGATTAATCCAATACTTAAGATAACATTATATAAAACACTCTCTTGAATTGCTTTTTCTGTGGTCTTTTTGTTAAATACTATTATCAAAACTCCGACATGAAATAAGAAAGCAATTATCGCAAACAATAGCGCGACATTAAAAACAACAATCTCTGTATTTAAAGCGACAGTGAATACTGTTGAAAAGAGTCCTTTTTCAATTGGCCCATACATACCGACTGGTATCTTTCCAAAATATGTAACCAGTACAATCATCAAAATAAGTCCAACTACAATACTAATCTTATTATAGGTACGTAATAATGAATCCGGGTTCATCATTTTCATCTTTTTCCTCCACAGTATACTTGATACCATTCATTGACAAGTTCTACATTGAATGGTCCTTCTTTTGCTTCAATCATTTGCTTTAATACTTTCAATTCCGCTTCTAAAATGACTTTTAATTCTTGAGGATAATCCATTTTGTTTTTGTGTTTGTTATATTCATTACGATCTAGGGTATTATACGAAAAATCGCTTAACACTTTCACATCTAAATCATAATCAATATACTTTAAAGCCTCTTCATCAATGACATATGGTGATGCAATATTACAATAATAATGCATTCCCTCTTTCTTTAAAATCGCAATGATGTTAAACCAATTATTTTTATAAAACCAAGAGACACTAGGCTCTCTAGTATGCCAAAAACGACCATTTGATTCAATAACTTTTGTTCGATGATTTGCAACGATAATCACTTCATCATCTGCATATAAGACTGTAGCTTTTTCCCATATACGATGTAACGTTTCATCGTGTTTATAACTTTGAATTTGAATATCTTCAAAAATCTTAGGAATCATCCAATCACTTCCTTTCTTAACAATTATACCCTTTGAAAACTAGTTTGAAAAGAACTATTTTTTTAACCAATCTTTCCCCTTTAATGTTTCTGGTTCAAACGGTGATAAATCTTTATATCCTTGTTGTCGTAAGACTTCGTAAGCAAGTATTGCGACGGTATTACTTAGGTTTAAACTGCGCACTTTATCTGTCATTGGTAATCGTAAGCATGTATCAAGGTGTTTCACTAAGATTTCTTTTGGTATTCCACTTGATTCACTGCCGAAAATCAAATATACGTCCTGATTTTCTGGATTAAAATCCATTTTATCGGGTGCAACTTGTCCATATCTTGTCAAAAAGAAATAAATACCTTCATTTTCTTGTGTAAAATGTTCGTAATCACGATAAACTTTATAATGGACATGTTCTAAATAATTCGCAGCACTTCTTCTCACGTCTTTGATATCAAGACTAAATCCCAATGGCTCAATCAAATGAAGCATCATGTTTGTCGCAGCGCAGGTACGCATAATGTTCCCTGTATTTTGTGGTATTTCTGGATGATACAAAACGATATGATTCATTCAATCACTTTCTTTCTAAAATCTTTAACACTTTTTGTGCTGTCTTATTATACCATAAAACATCCTGATATTTCACTATAGTTTCTTTAATTTCAGGGATTGCTTCGACGATATTTTGATTTGCTAATAAACATAATGCATTCCGTTTCATCACCAATCCTCCACGCCAACTAGAAGCATTCTTTCCATATATTTCAAGATATGCTTGATTGGAAAAAGAAAGCATCTTACGAAGATCAACATTTTCGATTCCACTTGGTTCAAATTCGGGATGAAGATGGAAATCAATCCCTTTATTTTTGGGACAGACATTTTGACATATGTCACAACCATAGATCATTCTATCAATTTTGGAGATTTCCTCGTAACTAAATTCTTGTTTTGCTTGTGTTAAATATGACAAACAACGATTTTTCAGAAATCCACCATCTAAAGCATTTGTTGGACATGCTTTTACACAAATACTACAGTCTCCACAATCATCCATAATTTGAATTTCTTTGGAAACTGCTTGATCAATTAACATCGTAGCTAAGTATAAATATGATCCATATTTGTGGTGAATCAAAAACTGATTTTTACCGATATAACCCATATTAGAAAGTGATGCCGCCATGCGTTCATTCAATGGAGAAACATCAACACTTGATGCTGTTTTGAGTCCAAGCTTTTGTAGTTTCTTTTCCATTTTTTCAAGTTTTAAACGAAAGACAATATGATAATCTAATTGATAACTATAACGAGATAAAATACCATACCCTTTTCCCATGTATTTTGTCTCTTGACTTGGATAACTTAGTCCAAGAGTAATAATTGTCTTATATCCTTCAAGCTTTGTGCTAAGTGGTTTTGGAATAGTTTTATGATGTTTGAGGTACTCCTTTAGATATTCTGTGACACTGATGAAACCAAAAACATCTACTTCTTCGTTACATATTCTTTTAATTTGTTCTATCATGGTCTCACCTCACTACATAATATAGCGGTTTTTTCACTTATTGTCAAAAGGTATTGTGTTCTAAAATAGTACATATCAACAATTTTGTAGCCATTAGATTACAAATCGTTAAATTCATGTAGTAATTTGCTACAATATATACGGTGATGTTATGAAGACATTTGGTGAAAGATTAAAAGAGATCAGAGAATTAAAAGGATATCCACAAAAACAAGTTGCAGATTATCTTGATATGCAACGTTCCAACTATTCTAAAATTGAAAATAATCATCAAAATATGTCGCACAAACAATTACGACTATTTTGTGAATTGCATGATGTTAGTTCTGACTATGTACTTGGACTAAACCCATCAAATAAAAAGATATTTATGATGGAAGATGTGGAAGATATTGATCATTATTTAAACAAAATAAAAGACCTTATGAAAAA
>JAFGXW010000011.1 GCA_016936415.1 Bacilli bacterium
AAGAAATAAAAGGGAGGCGTTTTTCTTTGTTTAGAAACGCAAAAATAGATGATGTTGGGTTCATATATTCATTGGAGAAGTCACTGTTTAGAGAAGGTGTAAGATCAACCAAATCTTCCATCATTAGAAGTTTAAAAAGTCCTACACAGACTGTAAAAATATTGGAAATTGATTCTACTTTAATTGGAACATTTACCTTGTTTAATTATGAAAAATCGATACGTATTTATTCCATTGGAATTACTGAAGAGTATCAAGGAAAAGGATATGGAAAATTAATGATGACTCATATTCTTGATTTGGCTGATAAAGCCCATAAAAATGTTGTGTTGGAAGCAGACATCAACAATGAAGATTTAATTCGATTTTACTTAGAATTTAATTTTGAAAAGAAACAAATATTACCTAATTACTATGGCAAAGGACTTGATGGAATTAAAATGATTAGGGAATCTGATAATCAAACAAACTTGATTAAAAATCTTGTCATAGTTGATAAAGAAATCTCTTGGTTAAATCCGATTAAAGAAATTGATATTATCAGTACAGATGAATACATATCAAACGAAAAATATAGCAATTTCAGAGGAAGAGTATTTAATCTTTGTGATTCATATAAGTATCAGTCATCAGGTTATTATGTTTCATTATTAGCCATTGCAAGAGAGAGTCAAGTTATACCAAATGTTGCAACAATTAAAGACTTTAAAAATAAAACGGTCCTAAGAAGTATCACAGATGAGATTGATGAAATTATTCAGGTTGATTTAAACGACATTGTTTTTGACAAATTTTCCATGAAAATGTACTTTGGGATGACAAAAACAAAGAAGTTGAACCACGTATCTAAGGAGCTTTACAAATTATTTGAAACACCTTTTCTAGAAGTTGAATTTCAAAAGACAGATAAGTGGGTTATCAATCGCGCTACCCCGTTTAGTGTTCGAAAAATCCCTTCTGAAGATTTTGATTTTGTGAATATTTGTGCTTCGAAATATTTTTCATCAAAACGATTTACAAAAAAGAAGTTAAAAAATTATGTATACGATTTAGCCATTCTTATCAACAAAGAAGAGCAGTCCACTGCTCCATCTAATCCAAAAGCAATGCAATTATTCAAGAAGGCTGGAGAAGAAGTTGGTTTTTATGTTGAATATATCACAAAAAAAGACTACCATCGTATCAATGAGTTTGATGCTTTGTTTATTCGTGAAACAACAGATGTTAACAACCATACATATGACTTTGCGAGATATGCTTATAGTGAAGGTTTGGTTGTGATTGACGATCCTTGGAGTATCTTGAAATGTTCAAATAAAATATACTTATATGAGAGGCTACGCAAAAACAACATTAATATGCCTGAGACATTTATTATTAATCAACATCAATTCAATCCAAACAACTATAAGAATGTGACCTATCCTCTCATTTTAAAGAAACCAGATAGTGCGTTTTCGAAAGGTGTGTTTAAAGTTACCAATCATAAAATGCTTTTAGACAAATTAAAAGAACTGTTTAAAAGTTCTCAATTAATATTAGCTCAAGAATACGTTGAGAGTGCTTTTGATTGGCGAATAGGTGTCTTAAATAATAAAGCAATCTATGCATGCAAGTACTACATGTCAAAAGGTCATTGGCAAATTTATAATTGGCACGACCAAGAAGAATTTGACGGTTTGGTTGATACATTAAAATTGGAAGATGTACCAGAGAAAGTAATTAAAGCTGCGGTTAAAGCTGCCTCATTAATCGGAAATGGATTGTATGGTGTTGATTTGAAAGAAAAAGATGATAAAGTCTACCTCATTGAAGTCAACGATAATCCAAGTATAGAGCACGGAATTGAGGATGCAGTGTATGGTTATAAAATTTACCAAGATATAATGTCTTACTTATTTACTAGCATTGATCGTGAGAGAAATATTACTAGATATGTTTCTCAAAGCAAATAAAAAGCCCTTAAAAAGGGCTTTTTTTAAAATTCAAAATCGTCAAAATTTATGATGCTTTCTTCAACGATAGGAGCAACTTCGCTTTTCTCATAATTGAAGTAAGTGTCTCTTAAAATACCTGTACCTGCAGGAATTAATCCTCCAATAATTACATTTTCTTTTAAGCCCACCAAATCATCAACTTTTCCTCTGATTGCAGCGTCTGTTAACACTCTTGTTGTTTCTTGGAATGATGCTGCACTTAAGAATGATTCACTACGTAAACTTGCTCTAGTAATACCTAGTAATACAGGGCGTCCAACTGAAGGTCTTCCACCTCTTTGTAATACTTCAAGGTTTGCTGCTTTAAATTCTCGAACCGAAACTTGTTCACCAGGTAACAGAGTTGTTTCTCCTTCAAGAACAATATTTAATTTTCTCATCATTTGATGAATAATTACTTCAATGTGTTTATCAGAAATCTCAATACCTTGAGCACGATATACTTTTTGAACTTCTTTCAAAATATATTGTTGTACTGTTTCAGCGTCAGTAGCTTTCAATAATTGCTTAGGATCGATAGATCCATCTGTAATTTTTTGTCCGGCTTTAACATCTTCATTTTCATTCACCATAAGTGTAACACCACTATTGGTTTCATAAACATGTTTTTCTAGTCCGTTTTCAACAGTTACTTTATATCTTTCTTCCACAATTTCAATATCCGAAACTGTTCCATCAATCTCACTAATGACTGCTTTTCCTTTTGGTGTACGTGCTTCAAATAATTCTTGGATACGAGGTAACCCTTGTGTAATATCGGCACCAGCAACCCCACCAGTATGGAATGTACGCATTGTTAACTGTGTACCAGGTTCTCCAATTGATTGTGCAGCAATAATACCAATACTTTCTCCAACTTCAACACGATCACCTGTTGATAAGTTTTGTCCATAACATTTTTTACAAATACCTTGTTGTGAATCACAAGTTAATACACTTCTAATTTGTAACTCTTCGACTCCTGCATCAACAATCGTTTTAGCTAATTCATCACTAATATACTCTTCTTTACTAATCAATAATTCACCAGTAACTGGATGGTATAATGTTTCAGAACTATAACGACCAATCAAGCGGTCGATAAATGGCACAATTTCTTTACCATCACTATCATGTGTAATTGCTCTAACAGTTGTCCCTTTATCGGTACCACAGTCATCTTCTGTAATAACCAAATCTTGTGATACATCAACCAAACGTCTTGTTAAATATCCAGAATCGGCAGTTTTTAACGCTGTATCGGTAGACCCTTTACGAGCACCATGCGTAGAGATAAAGAACTCACTCATTGTTAAACCTTCAATAAATGAAGACTTTACTGGTAATTCGATAATTGATTTGATTCCCGCTTTAATGTTATATGCAGTATTCAATCCCTCACGTTTTGTATTCGCCATTGATCCACGAATACCAGCTAACTGTGTAAAGTTTGAAGCATTACCACGAGCACCAGAATCACTCATCATATAAATGTGATTATCCTTTGTTAACTCGGCCATTAATCCTTTTTGGATTTTGTTTTTAACGTCAGCCCATTCTTTAACTACTAGTTTATATCTTTCATAATCTGTAAGTAGTCCAATTTGATATTGTTTATATAAAGAATCTACCAATTTTTCAGTTCTTTCAACTTCTTCTTTTTTCTTAGAATAAACTTTTACATCTGATGCCGAAACAGTAATTCCAGCTAACGTAGAATATTTAAATCCTAGATTTTTCAGTTTATCAAGCATTTTTGAAGTTTCATTGATTTTGAAAACGATAAATACTTCAGAAATAATTTGTGACAAGAATCCTTTTTTAAATGGTGAAACCAATTTTTGGTTTTGAATATATTCTTTAATATTTGTTCCTTTTGGTACAAAATATTTCGATGGTGTAACATATTTTTCTTCACCAGTGATTGGATCTTTCTGTTTTTGAAGATTGATAAGTGTAGGTTCATTTAAGTATGCAAAGCTTCTAGGTAAGATTTCATTAAATGTCAATTTACCATAGGTTGTAATTAAGTATCCACTTTTTTGTTCTTCTGTTAAAGGTGCATTACCAAGTGAACTACCACGAATCGCAATTCTGGAATGTAATCCAATTATCTTATTTTCGTAAGCCAATGTCGCTTCGTCATAATCACCAAATACTTTACCTTCTCCGATTCCGCCTGCTTCTTCCATTGTTAAATAATAGTTCCCAAGAACCATATCTTGCGATGGTGTAACAATTGGTTTACCGTCTTTCGGGTTAAGAATGTTGTTTGATGCAAGCATTAAGACACGTGCTTCAGCTTGTGCTTCTTCACTTAAAGGTACATGGACAGCCATTTGGTCCCCATCAAAGTCAGCATTAAATGCTGTCGTTACTAGAGGATGCAATCTGATTGCTTTTCCTTCTACTAGTTTCGGTTCAAATGCTTGAATACCTAGTCTATGTAGTGTAGGTGCACGATTCAATAATACTGGATGTTCTCTGATTACGTCTTCAAGTACGTCCCAAATACGATCATCAGATAACATTTCAATCATTCTTTTAGCACTTCTAATGTTAGAAGCGATTTCTCTTTGAATTAATTCACGAATAACAAATGGTTTAAACAATGTAACAGCCATTTCTCTTGGAAGACCACATTGGTACATTTCTAAGTCTGGACCTACCACGATTACAGAACGTCCTGAATAGTCAACACGTTTTCCTAGTAAGTTTTGACGGAAACGACCTTGTTTACCACGCAATAAATCACTTAATGATTTTAATGGTCTGTTTTTCTCAACGACGACTTTACGTCCACGTTTTGAGTTATCAATTAAAGCATCTACTGCTTCTTGTAACATACGTTTTTCGTTTTTCGTAATTAAGTGTGGTGCATTTTGTTCAAACTGTCTTTTTAAACGGTTATTTCTATTTAAAATACGACGATACAAATCATTTAAATCTGTAGTAGCAAAACGTCCACCATCTAATTGAACCATTGGACGTAATTCTGGAGGTATTACAGGTAATACATCAAGAACCATCCATTCCGGTTTATTATCAGAATTAGCAAATGCTTCTACTACTTCCAAACGTTTGATGATTTTTTCTCTTTTTTGTTTTGAAGCTGTAGGTAATTCTTTTCTTAAATTTAGTGATTCTGTTTTTAAGTCAAGTTTACGAAGTAATACTTTTACAGCATCAGCACCTGTTAGAGCTTTAAAACGAGCCCCATACTCCATATACTTTTTAGAATATTCCGCTTCACTTAATATTTGCTTGAAATGAAGATCCGTATCACCAGATTCAATCACGATATATGAAGCTAGGTAAACTACTTCTTCCAAATCTTTTGATTTAATATCTAATAAAGTCGCCAAACGAGAAGGCGAGTTTCTCAAATACCAAGTATGTACAACAGGAGCAGCAAGTTCGATATGCCCCATACGTTCTCTACGTACTTTACTTTCAGTAATTTCAACACCACATACCGAACATTTTTTCCCAGTATGTGAACTTCTTTTTGATTTATTACTACAAGCACATTGATAGTCTTTTGTTGGTCCGAAGATTACTTCACAAAATAGGCCATCTTTTTCAGGTTTTAAAGTACGGTAATTAATTGTTTCATGTTTTTTAACTTCACCAAACGACCAACCTCTGATTTCCTCAGGAGACGCTAATCTAATTTTATAATGTGAAAATCTTTGACTCATAAAATCACCCTACTTTCTAATTTTGGAATCCATATTTCGAAATATAGTCTTCAGAATCTTCGTTTACTAAACTCTTATTTGCTTCGTTTACTCCGGTTTTTCTATTGATTAACTCAACGTAAATACCGAGTGATTGTAATTCTCTTGTTAGTACTCTAAATGATTCTGGTAAACTTGGTTCTGGAATACTTTTTCCATCAACAATTGCTCTAAACACTTTGTTTCTTCCGATAATATCATCTGATTTAACCGTCAACATTTCTTGTAATGCGTATGCAGCACCATATGCTTCAAGTGCCCAAACTTCCATTTCTCCGAAACGTTGTCCACCGTTTTGAGCTTTACCACCCATTGGTTGTTGGGTAACTAGTGTGTATGGTCCAACTGAACGAGCATGTAATTTATCATCAACCATGTGGTCTAATTTAATCATGTACATTACTCCAACACTGATTCTGTTGTCATATGGATCACCAGTTTGTCCAGAGTATAATACTTGTTTCCCATCAACTGCCATTCCAGCTTCTGCCATAATGTCAGCCAAGTCATCATTTTTAACACCATCAAATACAGGAGTTGCAACATGAACGCCAAGGCGTTTCGCTGCCATTCCAAGATGGATTTCTAATACTTGTCCAATGTTCATACGAGAAGGTACTCCAAGTGGGTTTAACATGATATCAATTGGTGTTCCATCTTCCATATATGGCATATCTTCTATTGGTAATATTTTAGAGATAACCCCTTTATTACCATGACGACCTGCCATTTTGTCACCCTCGTTAATTTTACGTTTTTGGACAATATATATTCTTACAACTTCGTTAACCCCTGGAGATAATTCATCTCCATTGGCACGACTAAAGTATTTAACACTGTGAACTCTTCCGCCACCACCATGAGGTACGCGTAAACTAGTATCTCTAACTTCACGTGATTTCTCACCAAAAATGGCAAGCAATAGTTTATCTTCAGGAGTAGGATCTGTTTGCCCTTTTGGCGTAACTTTACCTACTAAAATATCTCCCTCAAATACTTCTGCCCCAGGAATAATAATTCCCATATCATCTAAGTATTTACGTCCTTCATCTCCAACATTTGGAATTTCACGTGTGATTTCTTCTTTTCCAAGTTTTGTATCTCTAGCTTCAATTTCATATTTTTCAATATGAATTGAAGTATAAACATCTTCTTTTACCAATCTCTCACTCATGATGATTGCATCTTCGTAGTTGTATCCATTCCATGTCATGAAAGCAACAACAACGTTACGCCCAAGAGCCATTTCACCTTCATCCATTGAAGGACCATCGGTAATGATATCACTTGCTTCAACACGATCACCAATATTTACGATAGGTGATTGATTAATACAAGTACCTTGATTAGAACGTTGGAATTTAGGAAGATCATAAACATCAATCATTCCATTTTCTTGTCTGATTTTAATCACATTTCCATCTACATATTCTACGATTCCTGCATTTGCTGCAACAATACATGCACCAGAATCATGAGCCGCTTTATATTCAATTCCAGTTGCCACGTATGCAGCTTCAGGAACCAATAATGGAATTGCTTGACGTTGCATGTTTGCACCCATTAGAGCACGGTTCGCATCATCGTGTTCAAGGAAAGGAATACAAGCAGTCGAAATTGAAACGATTTGTTTTGGAGAAACGTCCATCAATTCCACGTCTGCACGTTGGAACATTTTCGTTTCACCTTGGAATCTAGCAACAACTTGTTCTTGAACAATTTGTTTGTCATCATTCACAATAATATTTCCTTGCCCGATAACATATTTTTCTTCTTCATCCGCAGATAAATATACAATTTCATTTGTTACTTGCGCAATACCACTATCTTCTTGGTTTACTGTCAAGTAAGGTGTTTCCATAAATCCATATTTATTGACTCTTACATACGAAGCCAAACTATTAATTAACCCGATATTTTGACCTTCAGGAGTTTCAATTGGACAAATACGTCCATAATGCGAGTGGTGAACGTCACGTACTTCGAATCCAGCACGGTCCCTAGTTAAACCACCAGGCCCAAGAGCAGAGATACGACGTTTATGCGTTAACTCATCAAGAGGGTTTGTTTGAGCCATGAATTGAGATAACTGGCTACTTCCAAAGAACTCTTTTAATGACGAAGTCAATGGTCTAATATTAATTAAATTTTGAGGAGTAATTTCATCAGGTTCTTTTGTAGACATACGATCCTTAACGTTTTTCTCCATTTTTGTTAATCCGATTCTAAATTGGTTTTTCAGTAACTCACCAATTAATCTTAGACGTCTATTTCCTAAATGGTCGATATCATCAAGAGATCCCACACCATCAAATAAATTTAAGTAATAAGAAATCGAAGCAATAATATCAGAAGGTACGATATGAACACGATCTTCATACGTATTATTTCCAATAATTTTCACTTTCACTTCAGAATCATCGAAGTTCTTTGTAATGATTTCAAGAATCTCTACTTCTGCCAATTCGAAGTAAATATTACTGTTTTCCAAAACCACTTCGTATGCTTCTTTAAATTCTTTCACAAAGTTTTTACCCATTTCTTCCGTTAACATTTTTTCTGTTTTTCCAGAAGCTTTTAGATAACCTTTAAAATAGTTTTTACCATCTTGATAGTTTTGTGAACGAATGTCTTCTAATAATTCTTCATCAGTTAAGTGTGCAAATAAAGAAACATTATTAACTTCTACGGATCTAAAAATATCCATTATAGATTTAAAATTATATTCTAATTCGTAAGCACCTACACCAGGAACTTTATGTGTAAATAAATGGCGGTAATCCTTTAAAACTTCGATAAGTTTATTGGTAATAACTTTACCTCGTTCAACGATTACTTCTCCTGTTTCAGGGTCTACTAAATCATTTGCTAGTTTTTTTCCATGAATACGATTCAAAACATCAAGTTTTTTATTGATTTTGTAACGACCAACTTCCGCTAGGTCGTAACGTTTCGCATCAAATAAACGGCTTACTAAGAATGCTTTCGCACCTTCTTCAGTCGCTGTTTCACCTTGTCTTAGCTTCGAATAAACTTCTTTAATCGCATCAATAGAAGTAGTTGTAGGGTCTTTACTTAGTGTCAAATCTAAGAATTCTGATGCCCCATACATTTCAATAATCTGTTGGTTATTATAAAAACCTAACGCTCTTAATAGAGTTGTCAGGGTGATTTTTTTACTTCGATCTAACTTAACGAACAATACGTCTTTAGACCCTATTTCGTATTCTAACCAAGCTCCACGAGTTGGGATTACTTGACCTAAATACTTGCTTCTTAATGTTTTTTTGTCAATGTTTTCACTAAAGAAAACCCCAGCACTTCTGACAATTTGTGAAACGATAACACGTTCACTACCATTAATGACAAATGATCCGTTAGGTGACATGATTGGGAAATCGCCCATAAATATTTTTTGTTGTTTGATTTCTCCAGTGTCTTTGTTAACTAATTTTACATTTACACGTAATGGTTTCGAGTATGTCATATCTTTTTCTTGAGATTCCTTTATGCTGTATTTAGGATCTCCAAATTCATACCCTTCAAAGTATAATTCGATATTTTCGGTAAAGTTTTGAATTGGTGAAATATCTCTAAATAATTCTTCTAATCCTTTTTGTAGAAACCATTCAAAAGAATCAGTTTGAACCTTGATTAGGTTTGGTAAATCAACATTAGACTTAACTTTTGAATAGTTACGTCGCTCTCTTTTTTTACCATACTGTACTAAATTATAACTCACAAATTTCACCCCATTTTTATTGTTAAAAAAGTGATACAAACGCAAAAAAGCGCGTGTTTTGGCAATTTAATATCATACCATATTACTGTCAATAAGTCAATTAGATTTCGCATCTATATACATGGAACCCTTTTTTGCGATCAATTAACCTAACTTCTCTATATACTTCTTTTAGCTTCATAAACGTTGAATCTGCGCCATGTTTCTTGTTAATTACCAGATAAAAACATCCATTCTTATTTAAATGTTTTGCAGTATCTTCATAAAATTTATAAATGATTTCTTTCCCAGCTCTTATGGGTGGGTTGGTCACAATTAAATCATACTTTTTTGAAACATTTTCAAACCCATCACTTTGAAATACATTGGCAATCGCCAGGTTCAGTTCAACATTTTTTTTTGCCAACTCAATGGCTCTTAAATTTATATCTACCATGTCTACTTGAACTTTGAATGCGATATTTAGATAAATTCCTACAACTCCATATCCACATCCAAGATCCAATGCGTTAAATACAGAAGGACCAACTTCTAAATATTTCAATA
>JAFGXW010000081.1 GCA_016936415.1 Bacilli bacterium
ACAATACTAAAGATCGTCCATTTAAATGATCCCGTCTCACTTCTAATGGTTGCTACTGTTGAAATGCATGGTACATATAAACTTGCAAACACAACATAAGCAAGTGCACTAATTGTGGTAAATCCAGCTGCAATATTACCAACATATAGAATTTCTAAACTAGAAACTACAACTTCTTTTGCTAAAAAGCCACTAATCAAACTGCTTGTTGCTTGCCAGGTTCCAAATCCAAGTGGAGAGAATATAGGCGATATGAATCCTGATAAAGCACTCAAGAAACTATCTTCAGGTGAGACATTGATACCCTCAATTCCAGTGTTGCTTAAAATCCACAAGACTGTACTACCTACTAAAATGAATGTTCCAGCTTTTTTTACAAATCGTTTTGCTTTTTCCAAAGCTTGATACGTAATGGTTCTCAGTTGTGGCATACGATAAGGTGGAACTTCTAATAAGAACTTTGATCCACTTCCCTTAAAGTAAGACAGACTTAAGAATTTCGCACTCAACAGAGTAACGATTACACCAAGTAGATAAATCCCCATAATTACAAGAGCTCTATATTGATCAAAGAATAGCGATGCAAAGATACCATAAATTGGTAAACGAGCACTACATGAAATGAAAGGTATGGTGAGAATGGTTAACATTCTTTCTTTTTTATCAGCAATCGTTCTCGTTGCCATAATGGCAGGAACACTACAACCAAATCCTGTAATAATCGGGACAATGCTTTTTCCATTAAACCCAAACTTACTCAAAAAACGGTCCATTACAATAGAAACACGTGCCATGTAGCCGGTACCTTCTAATATTGCAAGCAAGAAGAAAAGTACAATGATTTGTGGCAAAAACACTAGTACACCGCCAACCCCAGCCATAATTCCATCAATAATAAGTCCATGTGCGAAGCCACTTATGCCAACAAACTGGATTGCTTCACTCAAATATTTCACAAAGATATTATCCCAAATGAATGAGAAATAACCCGTGAGTAAATTACCAAGTCCAAGGAAATTTCCAAAACTAATTTGATAAATAAACAACATAATGAGCAGGAATATCGGAATACCAAGCACTGGATGTGTAATAATACGATCTATTCGTTGATTAAAATATTTTGAATGTTCTTTTTCTTCTACTTGAATCAAACAGTCATCAACAAGTTGATTAATAAACTCTCTTCTTGTATTAAAAATTGCACCTTTTAAGGAAAATGCTATGTCTTGTTCAATAATTTTTTCTTCTACTTCTCTAACAACATTTTTAATTTGTTCTTCTTTTTCTGGTGAAATATACTTAAAGATAGCCTCATTACCCTCTAATATCTGTAATGCTAACCATTTCTTTTTAACATGAAGCTGGTCGTAACGTAACAAATCATGGATTCTTTGTATTCCCCACATAACGACAGGATGATAGTCAAGCCTCAAAGCTTTTTGCGCTTGTAAATTTCTCAATTCATCTACAGCGATCAATTGATCTTCATCGCTTCGCTCTTTTGCTGTGATACTAATGGCACTTATCTTTAAATGATTTTTTAATTTTTCCAAATCAATTTGATACCCATTATTTCGTAGAGCATCTTTTAAATTAAACACAAGTAACATTGGCATCCCAAGCTCAAGTAATTGTAATGTTAAATGAAGATTTCTTTTTAGATGTGTTGAGTCGATAATATTGATTATTCCATTATAGTTTTCGTTTAACAAGGAGTATGTAACGATTCCCTCGTCTTCACTAGATGGAGCAACGTTATATGTCCCAGGTAAATCCACTAGATTTGCACCGTCAAAATGTTTGATGTGGTGCACTCTCTTTTCAACCGTAACTCCACTATAATTTCCCACGTGGACATGGGATTGTGTCATATAATTAAAAAAAGTACTTTTCCCAACATTTGGATTTCCAACTAAAAGGTAATTCATTTTACCACCTCAATTAAAGAAGCGTCTTCTTGTCTTAAACAAATTTCAATGTCGTCTACTTCAACCAAGTATAAACGATTATACGATAATTTTCTTAACAAAAGAACACTGGCATTCACATATATCCCTAAGTCTAAGAGTCTTTTCATAAAATCAACATCGATTTTATGTAGTGACACAACTTGAGCAGTTTCTCCCTTTTGTAAATCAGTTATATTCATAAGTATCACTCCTAACCGCATTATAAAACATTTGTGACGTAAACCCAAACAAAATTATAATAATTATAATTAGTGTTATAAAAAAGAAAAAGCCAATTATCTGGCTTGTCCTAATGCTTTAATGAAGCAAGCTTCATCTTTTTTACAAGAATCTTTTTCAAAATGATCGCATACTCCTTCAACAACTAATTGAAGTTTTGTAATACGGAAATTTTTAAAGATTTCATTTTGTTTGATATCTTCAAAAATCTTGCTATCATTAATCTCTATAATATTATTGTTTACTTTGCAAGTAACGTGAATGTGTGAATCAGCACTATGACTTTTTTCATCAATTGTTAAGTCGTAATGTTTTTTCCCATTGATAAAAATTTGGGCCACAATCTTATGTTCTAATAAAAAATCAATATTATTATAAACAGTCCCTAAGTTATTATATCCCCTTTTTCTTAGTTCAGAATAAACATCTTGAATGGTAAGGTGTTTTCCTTCCAAAACATCAATGATTGCTTTTCTTTGTTTTGTAATCCTAATGTTTTGTTTCCTAAGTTCCGCAAAGATTTTTTCTCTTTCATCCATAATTATCACCCACTTTATATTAACATTATTATAAATAAAAGAAAACAATAATACACTAAAAAAGAGAAAAACTATAGATGACCTAGTTTTTCTTTTAATTTTTGTTCGACAATTTCTGGGACAAATGTTTTTAATTCCCCTTTAAAACGTGCAATTTCTTTCACCGTTGCGCTACTCAAGAACGAATAGCGGTTATCTGTCATAAAGAATATACTATCAATCGACGATTCAAGCACACGATTCGCATGTGTCATTTGGAATTCATATTCAAAATCCGTTACAGCTCTTAATCCACGGATAATATGAGTTGCTCCTAATTTCCTAGTCGTATTGACAGATAAATCATTGGATATTACCACTTCAATGTGATCCATCACATCATGTAGTGCAACTTTTACCATTTCAACACGCTCTTCTGGCGTAAATAATGTATGTTTATTTGGATTAACACTGATAACAATAATCAAACGATCAAATACTTTGAGTGCTCGTTTGGCAATATCCATGTGTCCGAAAGTAATTGGATCAAAACTTCCCGGATAAACAGCGACTTTCATTTATATACCCCATTTCAAATAAGAAACTGTTGTAACGCCTGTTGTTTTTTGTTTATATTCTATTATACCATTATTTTGTGGATTTATAGTATTGTTTTTATCATATAGTGCAACAATAATTCCATGCTTCGTAAGTAGTTTACGTTTTGCAATCTCACCGATGATTTCATCAAGAACCTCAAGTTTATAAGGGGGATCTAAGAAGATAATATCATATGGAGTTGATTCTGAATGAAGAAAAGGAACATAGGAATTATATACAATCGAGGAATTTGACTGGATTTTCAAAGATAGAATATTATCTGTGATTACATCGATTGCTTCTTTACAACTATCAACAAATGTACACTTCTTTACCCCTCGACTAATCGCTTCAATTCCCAAAGCACCGCTACCGGCAAATAAATCCAATACAGTTTCATCAGAAAAATATGGACCAATTGAATTGAAAATCGCCTCTTTAATTCGGTCTTTGGTTTCTCTTGTTCTATTACTTTCCACACCCTTCAATATTCTTGAACGATGTGTTCCAGCGATAACTCTCATCTAACATCTCTCCTTCATCGAAAAGGCCACAACGGCCTTTTTATGATTGATATGTTATTTTATTTACAGTTTCTCTATCTAATTTTTCTAATAATACAGTAATTAATTTTACCATTGCTTCATAATCGTCTTTATGAACAATTGATGTATGTGAATGAAGGTATCTAACAGGTAAACATAAAGCAATTGATGGCGCACCAATTCCAGATAAATGCATTGCACCACCATCGGTTCCTCCACGTTCTAAGAAAGTCAATTGATAAGGGATTTTTTCACTTTCACACAAGGCAACAACATAATCTCTTAATCCTTTATGTCCTACCATTGAACTATCTTTAAACATGATACCAACACCTTTACCAAGAACTGTGTTTTTGTTTCCTCCAGGGAAATCAAACGCAATTGTAGTATCAAGAGCAATACCAATATCAGGCATAATTTTATGACTACTTGTTTTTGCTCCTCGTAATCCAACTTCTTCTTGAACAGTACCAACACCATAATAAATATTATCGTGTTTTATTGTTTGAAGATTTTCTAGTGCTTCGACAACTGCGGCACAACCAACACGGTTATCCCAAGCTTTTCCAAGCAAGTATTTTGGATTGCTTAATTTTGTGTATTCAATGTATGGCGTAATCATATCACCAGGTTTAATTCCCAATTTTTCTGCTTCTTCTTTACTTTCTACACCAAGATCTAAATACATGTTATCCATTTCAACTGGTTTGTTTCTTTCTTCAGGTGTTAATATATGTGGCGCCTTTGCACCAATGACACAACGAATTTCAGTTCCATCAGAAACAGTAATAACCATTTGTTGGGCAAGCATTACTTGACTCCACCAACCACCTGCAGGACTAAATTTAACATATCCTTCATCTGTGATAGTTGTAACCATAAACCCGATTTCATCCATGTGTCCAGCAACCATAATTTTTGGTCCATCTGGATTTCCAACTTTTTCAGCGATGATACTTCCTAAATTATCATAGCTAAGGGTAGCCAATCCCTTCATTTTTTTAGCCATGTATTCCCTTACTTGTTTTTCATTACCAGGAATACCGTTTAACATTGACATTTCTTTTAAAATACCCATTATTTTCCTCCTAGAATACTTATACTAAACAAATTATAACATATTACTTACATTAAAAAAAGCAGTAAACTGCTTATTTTAATAGATCAATTAATTCACTTTTACGCAAACTAGTATAATTTGATAAACCTCGTTCTTTACAGAGATCTTTTAACTCGGTTACGGTCATTTGTTCATAATCTACTTCTGTTTTTTCCTCTTTGTTGAGAGGAGCTGTTTGAGGAAGTGATTTTTGAACAGATTCTGTCATCGAAACCTTCTTTTGTATTACAGGTTCTTCTTGTTTTGTGACAGTTTCTTCTACTTTTACCTCATTTTGCACTGGTTCCTTTTTTACTTTAGGTTCTTTTTTTGACTTTGGTTTTTTCTTTTGTTTCTCGACAATGACACGGATACCAAATGTCGCAAAGATAATTCCTACGATACCAAGTAGTACCAAGATAATGATTTCAATAACATTAAGATATGTATTTCCACCAAATATTAAATAACTACCTAAGGTTAAAAATCCGATGTTTAGAAAGTATTGGAATAAATTTCCTCTACGTGTAGCCAAGTAGTTGATTAATAGGTAAGCAAATCCACGAATGTAGAATACTATACCAACAAATAGTCCAATAGATTGTTTTGAAGTTATCAATACAAAACCACAAACCAAATCAGCAATAATCTCAATAACCAAGATTGCGGTAGCTTCTTTTTTCTTAACAACTTTAAACGTTTCTAAAAAGCGTTTGATACTAACAAGAATGATTACAACACCAATAATGATGCCAAAGAAATCGGTAATCCAACCAGTAAAATAAGCTACAATAGCAAAAATTACAAGTAATACTCCAAGTACAGTATTTAGAATTTCATTCTTAAATAATATTTTTTCCATAATAAAACCTCCATACGATATTATACCATATGGAGGTCTTTATTAAAAGCCTTCGTCTATTTTTTTAAGTTGATTATTGATGAAACGATCCAACACATTCACAAATCGTTCTGCTTCTTCCATATCAATTCCATCAATTAAATCATTGATACATGCTTTTTCAATCATGGAAACATCTTCACATAATTTTTCGCTTCCACCACTAACATAAATATTTTGAATACGTTTGTCAGCTTCATTTTTTTTACGAATTATATAGTTGTCACGTTCTAGTCTAGATAATACACCAGACAAGGTTGCTTTATCTGTATCCATTTGCATCAATATTTCTTTTGCAGTAACGCCTGGTTCTTGATTAATTACACGTAAAACCATTAATTGAGAATACGTTATGTTGAGTCTTTCTAAATGTTTTGACATTAAGCGTTTATAAAGCATGCTGCTTTTATTTAATTTATAACACATTTCTATAACCATACTTTGTTCCTCCTAAATTGTTTAGTATACAAAATAATTATACATAATATTTTTATTTTGTCAAAAGATATCATATAATAAGTTGTAATCACAAACAATCGAGGTGAAACCATGTTTAAAAGTAAAGATGAATTATCCCATATCACAGGGCAAGATTTAGAAGATTTAATCGAAAATAACAACTTACAAATTATTGATATAAGAGAACCATATGAGATTGAATTGACATCAATCCCCAATACAATGAAGATTCCAATTAATATGTTACTAAGGGTATATCAAGAAATCCTTGATATCAATACCACATACTATATTTTATGTCATACCGGACAACGAAGTTATTATGCGACAAAAATCCTCACAGAAGCTGGTTATATGGCTGTGAATGTGCTAGGTGGAATTCGAGCAATGAAAAAGTATTATGTGCACTACTAAGTATTCCATTTGATGCATTTAAAAAAGACATTTTAGAAAAATGTCTTTTTATTTTGTCAAGATATGAAAATTAACTAACGATTTGATCTTGTGCAGGTTCTTGTTCTTCTGGTACTGGAATGTGTTTTTCAACAACTGGAACATCTTGAATGTCTTTCGTTGCAGGCATTGTTAACGTTTTTTGGCGACGATACACGTTATATCCTTTGTATCCATCAAACACCAAATATCCACCCGTAGTAACGCTAAAGAATAGAATAATATAGATTAAGACTGCAGGTGTAAAATCACTAATAAAGAAGACATAACTACCAACGATTAGTGCCAACACATGAAAAATATAAAGTGGTAAATCACTTTTTTCATCTCCCGTAGAAATTCCAAAAAAGTGAACCGCTCCTCTCATCATTAAGAAGATACCACCAAGATAACCAAAGAATACGCCTAGTCCATCTTCGGTCATCAATGTAATTAAGATCATCGCAAGACCAATTGCAAAATCAATTGTAATTTCGATAATGTTTATTGTTTTAACCAAATCGCTCTTTTGTGTTTTGACAAATGGAACCAAGCGAACCACACTATAAATAATAATAGCTGCTCCAATAAAAGGAATTACAATTCCTTCACCATCGCCAAATTGCAAGAATAAAGCGACACCAATTAACAATGCTGCGCCAATAATTTTTAAAGCCCATCCGTAATTCTTAATTGCTTTCATATAAACCCTCCTATTATTTAAACTCATTCATGTTTTTTGTGAAAAAGTGAATAACCACATACGAAATCACAAATGCTACAATCGCTGAAATTTCAACCCAAATCAAATAAAAAGGTATTCCCCCAAAATTTTCAATGACTGGGAATTTATCAATTTTTGCTTTATCCAAAAAGACGAACATAAAATCTGTTTGATTAAAATAGTTGAAAATTAACATAAATTTCGCGAAAAATTGTAATATTAGATACGCATATATTGTTTCTTTCATATTCGGAATATAGTCATGAACATAAATAAAATATATTGGTGTTAGAATTAAAATAGCATGTGCTATTTCATATTGATAATATCGATAAAACGATGAATCATAGCCGATTACTGGAACAAAAACACTAATTAAACCACCAATTACACCAGTATACAAAACAAAAGAAAATATCGTTCTATTCTTGGTGAATAATAATATAATAGCAAGAAACATGCTAATACTACAAAGTTGGAAAGGCAAAACAATGGTATCAAATCCATATAAATAAAAATTCAATAAATAATGACTCATATAAACAAGTGTGAATATTATCCCAATTACAATTCTAAACTTTTTATCGAGTAATTGATTCTTTTTAAAGATATCTCGATATCTAGCAATCATTATTGCCCCTATGAATATTAGAATAATGGGACCGAATTTTTCAAGAAAACTTAATTCCATAAAAACACCAGTACGATATGGACTATCATAAGTAAAAAATCCAGTCATCAAATCACCTCAACCATATTTTACCACTAATTACAGCATTAATAAATGTTTATGTTGAAAATATAATGAATCATCAGAATGGTGATAAATTATTTCATTTCTTCTTTGATAATTGATAAAATATGATCGTCGTACACAATATCATTATAGCCTAAAACGGCTCTTTGAATTGTTCCTTCGTGCACAAAACCTAATTTTTTCAGCAATTGAAAAGATGCAATATTTTCTGTGAATGTGCGTGCAGAAATAACATCTATACCTTGTTCAAACAAGTGTTTAATGACTTCTCGAAGGGCTTCATACATGTAACCATTATTGGCATGTTTTTCACCTAAATAGTACGCCAAACAAACAGAATTCACCTTATACCTAAGATCATCATTTTGAATGAATATCGCGCCAATTACTTTTTCTTCTACTTTGTGAAATAAGTAAATTGAGTTATCTGAATTCTTTTGAATACTTTCAAGCATCTCGTCTCTCGAAATGTTACTCATAGCATTGTATTGTAAAACAAATTCACTATTACGGATAAAGAGGATGTCATCAACATCCGTTTCTTTTGGTTTTCTTAACAGTAATCGATTGGTTTCTAATACTTTCATACGTTCACTCATTTCTTTACAATTTGAATAAAAAAATCCTAGATTGTTGGAAATCACTCGATGCAGAACCGTGTTCTACTATAGTGGTGGCTTCTTACGCTATCATTAGGTTTCCTCAAAATTCAAGGTATACACACAAATAGAGTCTTAGCCCCTTTTAAAATACCTTGGGGTCGCAGTCTGAGTGATTTCCAACCATCTAGGATACTTTTATTATATACCGTGCACTATGTATTGTCAAATTAATTGCTAATTGGAAATAACGTGGTAAATATCCAAGTATATGGCTTTATTACAATATTATAATCATTTCAAATCAAATAAAAATGAGTATAAAAAAAGCAGATTATCTGCTTGTTTTTACAATAATTAAGAATTAGTTTAATGCGTCTACTAATTCAGCTTTTTTCATTGAAGTATAACCTTCAACACCTTTTTCTTTTGCGATAGCTTTTAATTCAGTAACAGTCATTTTTGCATAGTCTACAACTTCAGCAACTGCTTCTTTCACCGCGCTTGCTTTTGGTGCTGCTTTCGGAGCAACTTCTCCTTTTAAAGCTTTTTTAGCGATGTCTGTGATTTGTGCGAATCCTGCAGCATCATTCACAGCGATATCAGCTAACATTTTACGGTTTACTTCAACACCAGCTAAATTTAATCCATTGATTAACTTAGAATAAGATAATCCATTGATTCTTGAAGCAGCGTTAATTCTAGTAATCCATAATTTTCTAAAATCTCTTTTTCTTCTCTTACGGTCATTATAAGCGTAAGATAATGAATTCATTACTTGTTCGTGTGCTGTTCTAAACAATAAGTGTTTCGAACCATAATATCCTTTTGCTAACTTTAATACTTTTTTACGTCTTTTTCTTGCAACGTTTCCGCCTTTTACTCTTGGCATATTAAAAACCTCCTAAAATTATTTAACTTGTGCGATTTGTTGTTTCATTCTTTTGTAGTCACTTGGAGAAACGATCATTGCGTTTCTATGGTGTCTTTTTGCTGATTTAGATTTAGCACTTAATAAATGCCCTCTATAAGCGTGATTTACTTTAATTTTTCCTGTAGCTGTTCTTTTGATTCTCTTCTTAGTACCAGAATGAGTTCTCATTTTTGGCATACAATTCACTCCTTAATTTTTATTTATCTTTTTTTGGCGTTAATGTCATAAACATGCTTTTACCATCTTGCAATGGTTTGCTTTCAATGGTTGCAATATCATCACATTTTGCAGCGTAATTCAACATAACTTCGCGGCCCATACTAGTATAAGCTAATTCTCTACCTCTGAAACGGATTGAGATTTTTAACTTGTCGCCTTTTTCTAAAAATTTACGTCCATTTTTTAATTTTGTATCAAAATCACCGACGTCAATCTTTGGTGACAAACGAATTTCTTTTAACGAAACAATTTTTTGATTTTTCTTTGCTTCTTTCATTTTTCGTTGTTGTTCATACTTGAATTTATTATAGTCCATGAATTTTGCGACTGGTGGTTTTGCAGTTGGAGCAACTACCACTAAGTCTAATTCTTTTTCCCATGCCAAATTCATTGCTGCTCTCGTATTCATAACACCTAGTTTTTCACCAGTATCTGTAATAACCATTACTTCTCTAGAACGAATATCTTCATTCACTAAACCATCATCTTTACGTTTCGCAGGAATTTGTTGACTGTATTTGTCTGAAATATTTACACCTCCATTCATATTTTTATTCATTTATGGAAAGAAAATAAAAAGTGTGCGTACCTATGGTACCCACACAATAAAATTATTATTTTAATTTTAGTAGCGTATACCTATTGATTCATCAATCAGGTGAGAGTGGGTACTCTTCTTTCCACGTTTCTGTACTGCATTAACTATTGTAACATAATTATCGCTCTTGTCAATAGTTATTACTCGTCTTTTGGACGAATTAGATTTTTGGCGTAATCAGCCTTATTTATTTGCTTATTTCTAGCGATTGCTAGCGCTCCTTTTGGAATGTTTTTCGTTACAGTAGATCCTGCAGCAATAAACACATTGTCACCTACTTCAATTGGGGCAATTAAGTTGGTATTACAACCAATAAAGACGTCGTCTCCTATTGTAGTGCGGTTTTTATTAACACCATCATAGTTCACAGTAATACTACCACAACCGAAGTTAACGTTCTTTCCAGTTTGAGCATCACCAATATAGGCAAGGTGCGCAGCTTTTGTTTCATCGCCTGTTTTTGAATTTTTGACTTCGACAAAGTTTCCAATTCGATTGTTACTACCAATTTCTGCACCATTTCGTAAATGAGCAAATGGCCCAATAACTGTTCCACTATGGATGGTACTATCATAAACTAAACTATGTTTCACAGTAACATCTTCATCGACAGTTGAATTGTGAATTTCCGTATTCGGACCAATACTAGATCCTGTTTTAATTACACTATTTCCGGTAATATATGTATTTGGATAAATGGTTACATTGCTTTCAATGAAAACGTTATGACCAATGGTAACAGTTTCTGGATTAATGATACTAACCCCATTAAGCATATGCTTGATATTTATTTGTTCACGTAAATATTTTTCGGCTACACTGACACTAAATAAATCATTAACACCCATTACTTTTTGATTATCCCATAATACGAATGTACCAACGGTATAATCTTTTTTCATGATTTCAACAATATCAGTCAAATAGTATTCCCCTTTACCAGGGTTTACTTTGATATTGTCTAGTTCTTTGAATAAAGTCGTGTTAGAAATCACGTATATTCCGGTGTTAACTTCTTTGATTTTCTTTTGTTCATCTGTACAGTCACGATGTTCTACAATTGATTCAATATTTCCGTATTCATTACGAATAATTCTCCCGTATCCTTTGGGATGTTCAAAACTTGTTGTAACAACGGTTAAATCATTACCGCGATCTTGATGATACTCAATGACCTTATTGATTACTTTTGCATCAATTAAAGGCATATCACCAAGAAGAATAATTGTTGTACCACGTTTTTTCTCCATAATTTCCTTGGTTGCCATGACAGCATGGCCTGTACCAAGTTGTTCCATTTGATAAGCAAACTCAACGCGACCAGATAATAAATTCTCAAAAATTTCTTTTTGATGACCAATGACACATACCGTTTCGTCTATTTCACTTTTTTCAATATTTTCTACAATGTACTCAATCATTGGCTTTTTCAATATTGGAAAAGCACATTTAGGTAATTCGGTTTTCATTCTAGTACCTTTTCCTGCGGCTAAAACAATTGCATAATTTTTCATTTCGTTTCCTCCATGACAGTTTTAATTGTATCCACAATCAAAGCAGTGTATCTCTTCACATCTTTTTCTTCTTGACAACTAATTGTAACACGAACAAGAGGTTCTGTACCACTCGCTCTTACAAGTACTTTTCCATCGTTCTTTAATTCATCCGTAATCTCTTTTATAATGGCGGTTACTCTTGCATCATTTAATACTTCTTTATTGAAAGTACGAATGTTTGTTAAAGTTTGAGGCCACATCACAATATCACTTGTCAATTCTTGTAATGATTGGTTGGTTTCATCCAAAATTTTCAACAAAAACAAAGCAACAAATAACCCATCACCAGTATTCATGTAGTCACGCATGATGATGTGTCCGCTATTTTCTCCGCCAATACTATATTCATTTATATTCATTTCATCTAACACGTATTTATCACCAACACCTGTTAGAACAACCTTAATATCTTTTCGTTCAAAAGCTTTAATAATTCCCAAATTACTCATACTTGTTAATACAACAGTATTCTTGTTTAACATATTTTTGTCTTTTAAATAATTTGCGATAATATAAATTAACATGTCACCATCAATCACATTCCCATTATTATCAATAACAAGAACACGGTCCCCATCTCCATCAAAACTAAACCCAATATCAAGGTTTTGCGCTTCCACAAGAGACTGAATACTTTCCAAATGAGTACTTCCCACACCATCATTAATGTTTTTCCCATTTGGGCTTTCTCCAATTTGAATATAATGATCACAAAGTTCACGGAAAATACCCAATGAAATCTTATAATTTGCGCCATTTGCACTATCAAAACCAACACGAAGATGAATACGATTTAAATCTAGTTTCTCGATTACATCAATGTATAAATCTAATACCTCTTCACCTGAATATAATTTTCCAAGTTTTGTCACTTTGAATTCGTGATTCTCATCAATATATTTTTCAATTTTCAATTCTTCTTGATCACTTAATTTATCTCCAGCATGAAATACTTTGATTCCATTATCATGATAAGGATTATGAGAAGCTGTAATCATTACGCCTGTAATATTCTTTTCTCTTGAATATAGGCAAATCAATGGTGTGCTAACAATGCCTGCATTCATAACATCAATCCCTACACTTTGTGCGCCACTAATCATACTAAATAATAGTTCACTACTTGATTCTCTAGTATCCATACCAATCACAAGACGACTCGTCCCTAAAACACTTTTTAAACTTTGCCCCACTTTAAACGCAAGACCATTTGTTAATTCTAAATTATATCTTCCCCTGATCCCATCAGTACCAAAATACTTACCCATATTATTCCTCCTTACTAACATTACAATTGTATCATAATCCCTGTTATTTTCAAATAAAAAGTTAGGTTCATAACCTAACTTGATAAAATTTATTTGAAAGTATCAAAATCTTATTCAACCGTTACACTTTTTGCTAAATTTCGTGGTTTATCAATGTCATATCCACGATGTAACGCAGCATAATAAGCAATAAATTGCGCAGGAATAATGGTTAAAATTGGACTGAATAATTCATAGACATCATCCAATACAATTTGATCACCATGTTCATGTACACCACGTGTGCTAATTACAAAAGTATTTGCACCACGACTTTTTACTTCGTTTAGATTACTTCGTGTATTTTTGCTCGTTTTTCGTTGAGAAATAATAGCAATGACTGGTGTACCCTCTTCAATCAAAGCGATGGTACCATGTTTTAATTCTCCTGCAGCAAAACCTTCTGTTTGAATATAACTAATTTCTTTTAACTTTAAGCTTGCTTCTAAACATGCGTAATAATCAATCCCACGACCAATATAGAAACAATTGCGTTTTGTTAGAGATTCTTTTACCAGTGACTCTATATATTCGTGCTTATCAATTATATTTTCGATGCTAATGGCTACTTTACTTAGTTCATTTCGCAAATCAAAACTTTGATTGCTCAGTCCATACGCTAATATTGCTAAAACGGCAAGATTAGCCGTGTATGCTTTTGTACTTGCCACTGCAATTTCTGGTCCTGCATGTAATTCCACATAATAATCAGCTTCTCGAGCAAGCGTGCTTGTCTTGACGTTGGTTAATGTTAGTGAACGATATCCTTTGGCTTTTACATTTACAAGAGCAGCTCTTAAATCTGCTGTCTCACCACTTTGTGAAATAAAGATAAATAAAGGATTACTAGATAAAATTGGCATGTTATACGCAAATTCACTTGCAATATGAACTTCAGTCGGAATTCCTGCCATTTTTTCAAACATTTCTTTGCCAATGTAACCTGCATTCAGGCTGGTTCCAGCTGCAACAATATATAGTCGATCACTAACGGATAAAGCTTTCTTGATTTCACCATTAAGGGTTACCTTATCTTCATCGAAATATTTACTAATGATGGTTCTAATTACACTTGGTTGCTCATTAATTTCTTTTAACATGAAATGTGCGTATTCGCCTTTTTCGATATTGAAATAATCGATGTCAATTGTTTTAATGTCGTGTTCCATTTGTTTTCCTATGACATCATAAATAACATATTGATTGCCACTAATTTCAACAAATGATTTATCCTGAAGAGGAATATATTTTGTGCTGTATCCGACCAATGCCATTAAATCACTAGAAATAATAATTCCGTTTTCGCCAATTCCTATTAGCAATGGACTTTTATTTTTACATGCATATAATTGCTCACTATTTTCTGTATCCATAATCGCAAGAGCATAGGATCCTTCCAATAAACTCATTGTTTTACGAATCGCTTCATTTACACTCATTTCATTACTGAATTTTTCAATTAAATGGGCAATTACTTCTGTATCTGTATCACTATCAAATGTATTGAATTCCAAATAATCACTCTTTAATTCTTTATAGTTATCAATGACCCCATTATGAACAATAAAAAAGCGATGATTACCTGATTGATGTGGATGAGAATTCACTTGATTTGGTCTGCCATGTGTTGCCCATCTGGTATGTCCAATTCCAATTTTACTAGGATAACTAAAATCAGTGATGCTCTCTAAATGAGCAACACGACCCATATCTTTATAAATATTAAATGTCTTTTCTTCATTGTTAAAAAGTGCAATTCCTGCAGAGTCATAGCCTCTATATTCTAGACGTGTTAACCCTCTTAAAATGATTTCTCTTGCGCCTTCTTTGCCAATGTAACCAACAATACCGCACATACAATCAACTCCTTTATCAAGTAATTAGAATATACCATATTGTCGTGTTTTTCTCAATATTTAATTTAAGATGTCGGATTTTATCGATAAAAAGACAATCGCAATAATCAACAACATCAAAATCGATAATAAATATGTAAATCCATAGTAAAAATCAAACCCAGTATTAAGATAATAACCGATATCTTCAAATAATAAATTACTACTCTTAGTAAACCAACTCACATCATTTTTACCGATATAGAATTCAGCGCTAAGATTACTACAAAAATATCCGCAAATTGGCAATAACATGACATACATGTTTTTACCAATGACATAAGTAAAGATAAAGAGGATTAAGTAGTAATTTCCAAACAAAATTATTTTTCCATATAAATAGAACAAATGAATATCTGCATCAAAATATGAAGTGAGATACAAAGGAACAATGGTAAA
>JAFGXW010000082.1 GCA_016936415.1 Bacilli bacterium
AAAAGTCTTATTTCTTCTTCTAAAATTTGTTGATCAAATTTAGGATGAAACAAGATTTCATGTAAGAATAATAGTGCACGTTCAAATAAAGATTCATTCTCAAAAGTAAAATCATCGTTGATAAACGATAAATCAAAACTTAAAAAATGAGTTAATCCAATCTTACTCACACCAACATTGAAATTCGCAGCATACATGTCTTCCAAATAAATAGACATGCTCTCTCTTGTTGGATATTTCTCTGAAATCGAGTTAAGTAAATAAGGTAACAAACTACGTTTTGTTACTGTTTCCTCACGAAAATCACCCGCAAAACTAATTTGCATACGTGTGGTTTTAAATTTGGATGTTTTCACCATATTCAAATGGTATTTATTGTTATGCAAAACTCTATTTTCCATCAGTATCTCCTAAAAAAAGTGCATAAGCACTCTTTTTCTTATTCCGCTAAACCTAGTGCAATATCCATCATTCTTGTGAATGCATTTTGTCGTTCTTCAGCACTTGTTGCTTCTGCAGTTACGAGTGAATCACTGACTGTTAATAAGCAGGCAGCATTTTTATTTAAGATTTTAGCGTTGTGAAATAAAGCAAATGATTCCATTTCCACAGCCAAACAATTGTGTTGATCGCGAATTTCTTTATACTCTAAGAAATTTTCTCGATAAAAAACATCACTTGAATGTACGGTTCCTGTTGTTACATGAATATTCAGTTCTTTTGCGACTTCCAAAATACGTCCATTTAAAACTTCGCTTGGATATGTGATTGAAACATCTTTTCCTGATTGCGTTTTTACATAAGACGACTCACTCCATGCCGCATCAGCCAATAACACATCGTATAATTCAAGTTCCTTCGTATATGCACCGCAACTTCCAATTCTAATAATATTTTCCACATCATAAAATTTAAATAATTCATATGAATAAATACCAATGCTTGGCATACCCATACCACTACCCATAACACTAATTGTTTTACCTTTATAAGTACCAGTAAACCCATACATATTACGAACATCATTAAACTTTGTAACATTTTCTAGATAATTATCTGCGATGTATTGCGCACGAAGAGGATCCCCAGGCATTAATACTGTTTTTGCGATTTGTCCTTCAACCGCGCCTATATGTGGTGTACTCATAACAACCTCCTAATAACCTGATTTAACTGTTTCACCAAGAACCAATTGGATACCACTACTTGTCCCAATTCTTGTTGCTCCAGCATCGATCATTTTTTTAACGTCCTCAGCAGAGCGCACTCCACCACTTGCTTTTACTTCTTTATCTTTGGCCACTGCTTTCATAATTGTTACATCTTCCACAGTTGCTCCACCAGTACCAAATCCAGTACTTGTTTTCACAAAATCAGCCCCAGCTTTGATACAAGCTTCACTTGCCAATTTAATTTCTTCTTTTGTTAAATAACAAGTTTCCAAAATAACCTTTAATGTTTTTCCTACACAAGCATTTCTAACAGCCAATACTTCTTCAAAGATATAATCAAAATCTTGCGCTTTTACTTTCCCAACATTTAACACCATATCAATTTCATCTGCACCATTGTTAATTGCATCTGTAGTTTCAAATACCTTTGTTGCAACAGTATTTGCTCCTAGAGGGAACCCAATTACTGTACAAACTAAGACATCGCTATTTTTTAATTCATTTTTACAATATGAAACCCATGATGGGTTCACACAAACACTTTTAAAATCATATTGTTTTGCTTCTTCCACTAATTTTGCTATTTCTTCTATCGTACCTACTGCTTTTAAATAGGTATGATCAATCATTTTATTTAAATTCATATAATCCAACCCTTTCAAATAGTTTTAAATTCACTTTTACTAAATATCCCACTGTAATA
This sequence comes from Bacilli bacterium, assembly GCA_016936415.1. Taxonomy (GTDB): domain Bacteria; phylum Bacillota_I; class Bacilli_A; order Izemoplasmatales; family Izemoplasmataceae; genus JAFGXW01. The sequence continues at coordinate 1,876 of JAFGXW010000082.1, forward strand.
CTAAAAATCAAAGTTCCGATACTAAATTTTCCTAGCCCTGCATCCGCTAAAAAACAAAAAAACAACGCAAGCACGACTGCTGACAACTCCATTATAACACGAACAAGTAGAATTTTGGAAGTTTTAAATGCACGCATTATCGAAAACATAAACTCATCAAACACCCCTGCAGGGAATGTAGAAACAATGAGCATAGAGCCACCTAGTGGGAGAATGAATAATCCGACTGTGAAAATTAAAATTCGATACCAGATAGCCTCTGGTAATAAATCAACAAGTACAATCAAATTAAAGAAATCAATTAACAAGCCCACTAAAACAATGGGAATTGCCATAAGAAGATAACGGAAATTATGATTCATAATTATGACAGCTACTGTAAAAATCAAAGCAACAACTATCGTAGCAGTTCCAACCGTAATTCCAAATAATCTATGTAGGCTATAATGTAAAGTATCCCATGAACTTACACCTAAATTGCTCCGCAACATCAATGTGACTCCAAGTCCTATCAATACACAAGCTATCACATATAAACTTACATTTCTAACATTAAACTCCATCTTCTTTAATTTCATACTTTTGTACCTAGAAGTTTGAGATGTAACCCTAAGAGTGGTGTAAAGATAAACACTCCAATGACACTACCTACTCCAACTGCACCAAATCCAACTCCAGCGATGAATCCTAATATGATTCCAAGTAGAATACCAAATAATTCAATTCCCAAACGGGCATAAACCACTTTTTCTGTTTTAAAAATATCCATCACCATCAACATGAACTCATCAAAGACAAATGCTGGAAATTTTGAAGTAATAACAAGCGCTAAAGAAAATGGGATTATAACCAATCCAGCTACATACCAAACAAGTTGCATCAAAAATCCATTTGGAGCAATATCGCCAAAAACAATAATATCCCAAAAATCAATGGATAATGCTACCAAAATGAGAGGAATTGACATAAATAAAAATCGTAATTTCTTGCGATACGCAATTACGATTAACATCAGGGTGACAGAAATCATCAATGAACAAGTCCCAAGTGTTAATCCAGTTAAATTCTCATTTAGGTTTATGGAAACTGTATCCCATGCACCCGCACCAATATTTGCTCTTTTCATCAAATTAACACCAAGACCAATAAAGGTAAATCCAACTAAATAATAGGCAATGTTTTTAATTGAAAACTCTATCTTTCTATTTTGCATATGATTCTCCTAAAACTCGTATTTCGTCTTAAGTCAATTTTAGGGGACTTGTGTAACTCCTAACCGTATTTTAGGATAAACGATACTTGTATTTTACCTAAAAATAATCAATAAATCAATACCTTTACAATAAAGAAAAAAACAAGTCAAATCATGACTTGTTTCAATAGACTGATATGTCATAAGTTACAACGTCTTCACATGTTCCAGCCGTATTTTCAAAATCAGCACATAATACACTTGATTCCATGACAATCATATACTGAATACCATCATATTCAAAAACAAAATCGTCTCCAATGTAATTTCCATCATATAAATCAGTATAAAATGTAATCACTTCAGAAATCGTCATATCATATATATATCCTGATGCGGAAGTGTAAGATGTTTCAAAACAATTTTCAGTAAGGGTTATAGAACAATTCTCCATAACACCTACTGGATGATTGGATAAATCAAGAACAACACGGTTAAAAAATCCCAAATCTTCAATTTCATTACCATCTGTATATGTACTGAGAAATCCCGATTTTGGTGGCAATGGCAAAATATGTGTCATATACGAGTAATACACAGCATTATCATGAGAATACTCATTATTATCCCCAAGATATGTAACACCAGTTAATTCATGTATATCAGCTGTAATGAATGCTAGATGGAAGGGAACAATAATCAGTTCTTCATTATGATAAAACTCAGTATATGAAAATACAATTCTAACACCATTTTCAACTGCAATATAGTCATCAACATCCCAAACCTTTCCATCGACACTGACATCGACTGAATTAAAGTTTGTCGAAGATGCCCCATTGGAAAGTGTAATGGTATCTCCCACAGATTCATTCACATATATTTCACGTACAATGTAGTCTTTATACGTATCTAAAAAAGCTTTAAAATCATCACTAATTGCTTTGTAATCGTTGATGGCGGTAAAATCGTAGTTATTAGGTAAATCACTTGTAAAAAAATAGTAATTTTGGGAAAAACGCAACTCATATATCTTAGCTTTTGTATCCCCGTTATCATAATAAAATTCTATGCGATCATCTTCAGTGAATACAGTTCCTGCAGGTCCAACAAAAGGTTGAGAACTACATGCACTAAGTACAGTAATCAATGCCATCATGAACACAAATAATATTTTTTTCATCAAATCAACTCCTTTGGTACTTTACATATCATCATTATATCACATTAGGATTTTGAACAACACCATCAATCTATATGTTACACGAATTAATATCTGTGTTACGTTTCAAAAAAAAGCATATTTGAAAATATCAAATATGCAATATTAAAAAAGGGTACAAAATATCCGCTATTTACAGTACTTATTGTACAAATATCGATGAAATCTTTTAATATTAGAAATCCACAACTATTTTAACAAATCAATAAGCTCTGCTTTTTTCAATGCTGAATATCCTTGAAGTCCTTTATCTTTCGCAAGAGCTTTTAACTCAACAACAGTCATTCCTTCTAAATCTATTTCTTCTTTTTGTTCTTCAGGTTCGGTAGAAACTTGCTGTTCATCAAGAATTTCAGGTTTAACGGGTTCAGCTTTTTTCACTACTTCCTCAGGTGCAGGTGTGCTTTGGGGAACGACAGGAATATCCACTTTCTCAACAATAGGTTTACTTTCAGTATTCTCTTTGTTTTTCTTTTTCTTAAATAACCACATACAAGTTCATCCTTTCAAGAATTATTTTTTATACCTGTAAATATTATATACTAAAGAATGATTTATTTCAAATAAGGTTTGATTTTTAAACTAAATTGCTCAAAAAATTTCTTTTTGATATTAGTTTTCTTCAGTCGTGTGAATCATCAAACGATCACCATTTAAAAATCCATCTTCATTACAATATTTATATAGATAGTAAAAAGGAGTTGTGATGTCATTGTATATTCTTTCTTGATAAGAATTCCCATCAATATCAATGTAATCTTCAATAACAAAATAATACTTAGTATCTTCATCTAAGACTATTTCATCTAATAACGCATTGCTTGGAACTTGAGTTTCTCGTAATAGATTATCGTATTGATCAAACTGTTTGATGGTTACGAGCTGAAGCGCATCAACTACTTCATAATGAAATATATATTCAAGTACGTAGATAGTTCCATCTTCTTTTTCACCCTCAACTGTTCCTGATAATGCAACACCTGATGCAAAATTTGTTCCGAATCCATGTTCTACTCTTTTGTCACCAAACTCATTTTCAAAAATAATGGTGTGATGTATTGATAAGTCATTATTGTTCAATGCGTAAAACGTTAATTCTATTGTATTGGTAATTACTGTCGCTTGTTCAACATTATTAATGGTTGATTCTGCAATATGAATTTTCGTCCCTGATGAATCAATTGATTTCCCGATATCTGTCGAACTACAATCATCGAAAACTGTCATATCAGGACAAGCAAAATTGACATAGAAATAATCACTTACATCAATTTCAACAGAGTTAATTTCACCTTTATAAACTGTAAATTCAATTCCCGAAGGAATATAATAATCTTCAGTTGTTTTCCCTCCATTTTCATATTCAGTTTGAATGTAATAATCGTCTTCGATTGCTAAATCACAACCAGTTAAGACACCTAACAACAAAAATAGACTAATGATACTACATATTTTCTTCATATATATCTCCTTCTAGTTCAATAATATCTCCTGGTTTACATTCTAAATATTCGCAAATCTTTCGCAATGTATCAAATCGAATACCTTTTGCTTTTCCACTTCTTAATATCGACATATTCGCTTCTGTAATACCGACATACTCACACAGTTCTTTAGAAGTAATATTTTTTTCTTTTAATAAGTAACTCAAATTGATTTTGATTTCAATCATATAAATAACTCATTTTCTTTTTTCATCTCAATGATTTTTGTGAAGTATTTCGAGAAAATCAAAATAATCGACACTACTAAAATGGTAACAATCGGTATATCAAATACGAA
>JAFGXW010000083.1 GCA_016936415.1 Bacilli bacterium
AATATTTGGTGAAGTAGCACTAACTGGTGAGCCTTGTTATTATGAAAATTATCTAGAAACAACCAAACGACATTATTCCACTTATACATATTCTCCTAAAAAAGGTCAGTTCGCAGTTTTAGTATCCGACATTACAGAACGAATAGAACGAGAAACTGAAGTGGAGTATATCAGTTATCACGACTATTTAACTGGGTTACACAATCGTCGATACTACGAAAAAATGTTGCTAAAAATGGACATAGCACAAAATTTACCACTCAGCCTTATTATGGGAGATGTGAATGGTCTGAAACTTGTAAACGATTCGTTCGGGCATAAAGTAGGCGATGAACTACTAAAAAAAGTGTCGAGTATTTTACAAGAAGCATGTCGTAGTAATGACGTGATTGCACGCATTGGTGGCGATGAATTTGTTATTATTTTACCGAAGACTGAGCACGATATTGCTGATAAGATTATTGAAAGAATTAAAAATATGACGAAAAATGAAAAAGTTGAATCACTTGAAATATCGATTTCATTCGGACATAGTACCAAAACATTACCTTCAGAAAATATTCACGAATTATTTAAAAAAATTGAAGATGAAATGTATGCAAAAAAATTGACAGAAAGCAGAAGCATGCGTAGTAAAACAATTGATGTCATTATGCAAACACTTTATGAAAAAAATCATCGTGAAATGCAACATTCATTACGTGTAAGTGCACTTTGTGAACAAATAGCTCGCGAGATGAAACTTGATAAAGATGCTATCGGTCAAATTAAAACAGCTGGGCTTATGCATGATATTGGAAAGATTGCCATCTCAGAAGAAATATTAAATAAACCAACCACGTTACTTAGTGGAGAATGGAATGAAGTAAAAAGACACTCAGAGATTGGGTATCGCATACTAAACTCTGTAAATGAGTTCAGTGATATTGCTAATTATATTTTAGAACATCATGAAAAATGGAATGGAACTGGATATCCGAAAGGATTAAAAGGAGAAGAAATCTCATTACAAGCTAGAATCATTAATGTCGCAGATGCCTTTGATGCAATGACTGGCTATAGAACATATAGAACAGCACTTTCAAAAGAAGATGCAATCGCAGAAATTATAAAGTATGCAGGCATTCAATTTGACCCAAGTATATGTAAAATATTTGTAGAGAACATTCTTCACGCTAAATATGAGAAATAAAAACAGCATAAAAGAAACATTTCCTTCTTGTGCCATTTTTCTAAATGTAAAACGGTATTGCGTGAACAAGTGCAAACACTACCAAATATAGTCAAAAATATTGAATTAGGAAAAAATATAAGTCATGGTATGACATTTCTTGACTTTTATTCAGTTTAGACTATCATAGAAGTAGAGAGTATTTTAAAATAACAGGATAGGGAGTATATTATGGCAGAAAATATTTTTGAATCATTAAAAAATTTGTTCAAAGGAAAACCTAAAGTATCAAAAGAAGGATTACGTACTGTCAATGTAAGAGAAATGGAAAAATTGTACGAGGCTGATGATTTCGCAGCAGCAGCACAAATGCTAATAGATTTATTAGAAATTTATGGTGTTCGTAAGAAGAAAAATCATCGCTTAAAAGGTAGAGAGTTTATTCATTTCATTTTAAGCCATAAACACAAGGACCTAAAAAACATTGGGTACACACATTGGCAAAACCTTAATAAAATTCTTCATGTAAATCATGATAAGGTTTATCCATATCATAAAGAAAATTTGAGAAATGCAATGGATTTCTTTAGAAAAGAAATCACAAGTATCAATTCATTAGATATTGTAATTGAGTAAAATAATAATAAAAGAAAAAGGGAACATTGCTTACTTCAATGTTCCCTTTTTCTTTTTTGATACACTATACCAATTTATGGTCCACTAGTATGGAGGTCAGTGTGCCGATCATTATTTCTTCATCTTCACCATCGACTTCAAGCGTGAACTCGCCGCCTTGAGGAATGCCGAGAGACATGACAACCATAATTGATTTTAATGTGTATCTTTTTCCTTGATAAATAATATATACATCACCGGGAAATTTCCCAGAAGCATTACATAATAACGATGCAGGTCTAGCATGGAGACCAGCTTCATCTGTAACAGTAAATGTTTTTTGAATCATACTTTCACCAGCCTTATTTCATAGATTTGAAATCTTTTGTAAATTGAATAATACTTTGGTCTGTGATATCTGACTGAAATAATTTTTCAAATAAATCAGGACCAACAGTGACAAAATCCGCGCCATTTTTGATAGAATCAGTAATTTGATAAACACTTTTATATGATGCACCAATGATTTTTGTTGGACTTTGTAAGTTATGTAATATGGTTTTGATATCTTTTAATACATCATTGCCATCCACACCAGTATTTGAAATTCGATTGACGTATATGGCTAGGTATTCTGCGCCAAGTAAAGCAGCCATTACACCTTGGTTCACAGCGCAAATAGCAGTAGCAGTCACATGGAATCCTTTTTTACTTAGAAACGAAATAGCTTTAAACCCCTCAGTAGAAACAGGGATTTTAATATGAAGATTATCTCCAAATTTTTCAACTAGATTGGTTGCTTCAATTACCATATCTTCAAATAAAACGCTATTGAGTTGAACATGAAGTGTTTTTCCATTCAATACAGTTACTAAATTATGAAGTAGCAAATTGTATTCAGTATTTTCTTTGGTGATAATACTTGGATTTGTAGTAACGCCTTCTACTTGGTAAATATTTAATATTTTTCTTATAAAATCTACGTTAGCAGAATCGATAATATAGCACATTATAAATTCTCCTTCACTGCTTTTACAATGTCTAAAGCTGTTAAATTATATTCTTCTTGAAGAAAGTCTTGTGTTCCAACTTGTCCGAAACGGTCAAGCACGCCAACTCTTGCAACTCTAACTTGCTCAAGGGCCAAAGCTTCTAAAACACTACTACCTAGTCCACCGATTATATTATGGTTCTCAGCAGTAACAAGTAATTTCGTTTTTTTTGCGTATTCGATTAGTAATTTTTGATCGATTGGCTTGATTGTAAACATATCAATGACTGCTGCACTAATCCCTTCTGAAGCCAAAAGTTCTCTTGCCTTGATTGCTTCAATCAACATAATTCCAGTAGCGATAATTGTACAATCTGATCCATCTCTTAGCACAATACCTTTTCCAATTTCAAACGTTGAATCTTCTCTATATAATTGATCCATTGCTTTTCGAACCATGCGAATATAATGTAACCCTGGAAGAGAGGAAACTTGTTTGAGAATATCTTTAAACATAATATGGTCACTCATTTCAAGAACAGTTGAGTTGGGGATTAAACGTGCCAATCCAAGGTCTTCAAATGGCATATGAGTACCACCATTATGAGCAGCACTTACACCAGCATCACTACCAATGACTTTCAAAGTTAATTTGCTGTAACCAATAGAGAGAAATAGTTGATCAAAGCAACGTCTTGTCGCAAACGGTCCGAAGGTATGCATAAATGGTGTGAATCCACGAACACTTAGCCCGCTTGCAACACCAACCATATTTGCTTCCATGATTCCACAGTTAACGAAATTATTTGGATAAGCATCTTGAACAGATTTTGTTTTAATGGCTCCCATTAAATCTGCTTCCAATGCTACTATTTTTTTATTTTCTGCGATTAATTCGCCTAATGTTTCTGCGTAAGTACTTCGTAGTTCTTGAGAAGATTGTATTGCGGTATCTAAAATATGTACGCTCATTTTAATGCCTCCTCAAGTTGTTTAATTACTTCATCAATGATGATTTCTTGTTGTTTAGAGAAACGGATATGATGATTTCCAATGTCACCCTCAAATGCTTTTACACCTTTTGCTTTTACGGTATCTAACACAATGCAAGAAGGAACATGTTTGGTATTCATTGCATTGATAATCGCTTCTTTAATTTTTTCCTCATTGTGACCATCCACTTTCACAGTGTGAAATCCAAATGAAGCTATTTTCTCAGTTATATTTTTTTGATCTAAGATGTCTACTGTATAACCATCTAATTGAAGCTTGTTTTCATCGACAAAAACAATTAAGTTATCAAGTTTATGATGATAAGAAAACATTAATGCCTCATAGCATTGTCCCTCATCAAGTTCTCCATCCCCAATAATGGTAAATACACGATTTGGTTTGTTTTCGATTTTTAAAGCTTTTGCAATGCCAACAGCACTACTAATCCCTTGTCCTAAAGAACCAGTTGTCATATCAATTCCTGGTGTCAATAAGCGATCACAGTGACTAGGTAGACTTGTACCATTGTTATTTAGTGTTTGTAATAAGGAAAGATCAAAGTATCCTTTTAAGGCAAGAGTAGCATAGAGTGCAGGACCAGCATGACCCTTTGATAGCACCAAATAATCTCGTTCACTCCATGATGGATTGGATGGATCAATTTTCATAATATCACGATATAATACAGCTAATGTATCAACAATTGACATACTTCCACCTAAATGTCCAAATCCTCTAGTTTTTAACATTTTAAGTGTTTCAAGTCGTATTTCATTACTAAATGTAGACATATATACTCTCTCCTTTGGTTGATTGTTGAATATGCAATATGAAAGGGGATTCTTGCGAATCCCCTTCTCATAAATCTATTATGCAGCTTTCTTTTTTGAAAGGATTGCTTGAATGAATGGTAATGAGAATAATACAATAACGAGACCAGAAACAGCCCATTTACCCCAACCAGCGAATAAACCTAGTACAATACCAGAACCGATAAAGTCAGCATCACTGAATGTTGTATTTGCAAATCCTAGATCTCCTAGAACTGGCATTAATAATAATGGTAAGAATGTAATAACAACACCATTGATGAATGAACCAATTACGGCTCCTCTACGTCCACCAGTAGCATTACCGAATACACCAGCAGTAGCACCTACGAAGAAGTGAGGAATAACACCTGGTAAAATAACGATTCCATCAAACACTGAAGTGTCTTTGAATATTAATAATAATGCCATACCAGCAATACCACCAACAAATGAAGATAAGAATCCGATTAATACAGCATTTGGAGCATATGGGAATACAATTGGGCAGTCAAGTGCAGGTTTTGCACCAGGAACGATTTTGTCAGCCCATCCCTTAAATGCAGGAACGATTTCTGAAATAACCATACGAACACCGGCTAATACAATGTAAACACCAGCAGCAAATGTTAATGATTGAATCAATGCAAATACGATATAATTGTCACCGATTCCTAATGTGTTTAGTACAAAATCAGGACCAGCAGCGATTGTTACGATTAAATACATCGCTAACATTGTCAATGAGATTGAAACTGATGAATCTCTTAAGAATGATAAAGATTTTGGAAATTCCATTTCTTCAGTTGATTTTGATCCTTTTCCAACTAATTTACCAACTTCACCAGAAAGCCAGTAAGTAATACTTGAAAAGTGACCAAATCCAATTTCATCATTACCAGTAATTTTTTTCATTGTAGGATGAGCAATAGCAGGGAAAATTACCATTGTTAATCCTAATGCCATACCACCAATAATGTATAACACGAATCCATCAAGACCAGCAACTGTTAATACAACACTGATTAAAGCAGCCATGTATAACGTATGATGTCCTGTTAAAAAGATGAATTTTAGGTTTGAGAATCTTGCGATTAAAATATTTGCCGCCATCCCAATAACCATAATAGCAGCTGTTGCTGTAGCATAATCAACTAGTGCTAAACTTACGATAGCTTCATTGTTAGGAACTACACCTTGAACGTTAAATGCTTCTTGGAATAATTGTCCAAAATAATCTAACGATCCAACAAGAACACCAGCTCCAGCTCCAAGGATAACAAATCCTAAAACCGCTTTGATTGTTCCGCGAATTACTTCATGCGCAGGTTTCTTTTGAGCAAGCAATCCAATTAGTACAATTAAACCTAATAAAATCTGTGGACTACTAAATAAATCTGAAATAAATTGTAGTACTGAATCCATAACTTTTTCTCCTCTTTTCTATTTTTTTTCTTATTTTATGATTAAAGAACGCCTTTGTTAGTCAAATATTGTGACATTTTTTCTTTCAGTTCGTTCTTGTCCATAATGTTTTTCAATGCTAATGTGTCGCCAAATTTCTTTAAATTATCATATAAATCAGAGCCACAAACGATCAAATCTCCAATCCCTGGCCAAGCACTACCTAAGTCTGTGTGTTCAACTTCAATATTGTTTAAACCAAGTTCTTTTAATACTGTTTTAACATTCATTTCTACTAAAAAACTACTACCTAAACCACTTCCACAAATACAAACTATTTTTTTCATTAGATTTCCCTCGAATTTGAGTACTTTCTGACTAATTCAATGACAGTTTTAGCATCGGTTGCTTCTAGCAAGCGATCTAAATCTTCCATAAGAAGTCTGGATAGTTGTTGCAATGCCAATAGATGTTGTTCATTGTCTGGTGCTGATAATGTAATAATGATTCTTACAGGTCTTTCTAAATCTTTACTAAAATACACTGCTTCATCAAGTATTAACATGGTCATTCCCAGTCCATTCACACCATCTTGTGGTCTTGCATGAGAAATTGCAATGTTTGGAGCAATCACAATATAAGGACCAAGTTCATTTACATTCGAAATTACCTTATCAATGTATTTTTGTTCAATTAAATTGGCATCAAGTAAAGGTTGTGCACTTAACTTGATTGCTTCTTGCCATGATGCAACGCTGTTCAAAAACGCAATATGTTCTTCTATTAATAAATCAATAAGCATAACGTGTTTCTTCCCTTCAATTATTAAATTTTTATCTTTTTTTCCACTAATTCGACTCAAGATGATTTTTCTGACCTCTCCAACTTTATCTTTTGGAATATATTCAATAATATCTTGAACGATTTTTTCGCTTAATCCATATTCACTTTTCGAAGGGTATGTTAATCCCATAAAGGAAACAATTTTGGATTTATCTAAGTCTGTTAGAATCGGATTTACAATTAAGGTTTTGTCTTTCACTGATGAGTCTTTAATAGGAATCGTAGAAATGATGTAATCGACTTCGTCTTTATATTCATACACTTCATCTAGGCTAACCGCGTCAATTATCTCAATATTTCCAATTAGATATTCAAGTTCTTTGCTTAAAAGTTTACTAGTTGCAATTCCATTTAAACATACAAGAAGTACTTTAATTTGAAAGATATCTCTTTCTTCGCGAACCAAATATCCACCAAAGTGCATCGCAATAAATGTAACATCATCATCACCAATTGGATAACCAATCTTTTTCTCGAGTTTGTTGCATATTGTTCTTGTAACGTGAGATACTTGAGGATATGTTTTTAAAATTTGATCTTTTAATTCATTTTGATAGATTATCCCATATTTTAAACGAAACATTGCCTGTTTCATATGAGTATATAAATGAGCAAATAAATCACGATCATCATCAAAATAGATTAATGTAATTTTGGAAAACTCAGAAATTAGAAATTCAACGATTTCTGAAACATAATCATCTTCTTGAAGCTCATATTCTTCGGCAACATGAATGCGAAGACCTAACAAGTGAAGAGCCAAATATATATATTCCGTTTCCTCTAAGAATCCACCAGAAATATTGACTACAGCTTTATATTCTTGAGATTTCTCAACGATTTTTCGATCTTCTTCAGGTAAAGTGATGGGCTCAAGATGATGTGTTTTAATAATTCCTATTAAGACAGATAAATAATGTAGTGTCGTATTGACATAACGGATGTTTAACTCGCGTTCAAGAGATGTTAATAATTCAAATGATTGTTTTACAACTTCATCGGTATAAAGACCAAATGATTTTATTTTGATTAAATAATCATAATTTGATATTAAGTTTAAGATAACACTACGTTTTCTAATCGGTAAACCGGCAATGATATAACCGGAAGTAGTATTATAATCTAACGTTAAATTATAAGTACCAATCATTTTTCTAATTTCTTTTATATCACCAATTATCGTGTTTCGACTCACATTAAACAAAGATTCAAAATAAGAAATATTAATGTAATCGTCCTCACACAATATTAGTAATATTTCTAGTACATTTCTCTCGTTATTTGTACAAATATACATTTTGCTGAGGGTACTAGAAACTGTTCCTACAAGTTTTTCTTTAATTAAAGGATCTACATAAATACCTTCTTGTCGTTTATGATTTAATTTAGGCAATCCTTCTAATTCAAGGTAATCATTAATTTTTGAAATGCTGTAGTATGCACTCCGTTGTGAAACTCCAAGTAGTTTCTGAATATCAGAAATATTTAAGACGTAATCGGAAGAAATTAACAGATTTAATAGATAATTATCCTTGTAATCTAACAATGAAAACACCTCACTAACTTCATTCTAATGGATTAGGTTTTAAAACAAAAGCCCAAATATTTGCACAACATTTTTGCATTATTTATAAAAATGTAACCCCTTACTTAAATTGAAAAAGGCGAAAAGAGGAGAAAACCACCTTTCTAAAAGGGAAAACAGTATGAATGCTATAACACATTCTCTTGCAAAAATCAAAATTTTGATACTTTTTAACCTATATTCAATTTTAACACACAAACTAGAATAAAGATAAAGCTAAGTAGCATGTTAAATTTATTTTAAATAAAAATAGATGCTTTGTTTAAGGATATTAATTGTAACGTGAATAATCTTAACTTTTTGGCTAAAAATAGGATAATTTTAATTAAGAATAAATATATTAAAAAAAGAACTGACATCAAGAAAATATCGAAATCAGTTCAAAGAAGAAATTTATATTAAATTCTAGTAACCGTGACACTATAAGACAAATTAGAATGTTGTGACATGGAAAGTCAAGGTACCTTTGACCTCATACTCTTCAAGAGATGGAACCATTAAGAAATCTCCACGTTGCACAAAAAGATCACCAAATATACCATTGCCTTCTATTATAAAAATATAATCGCCATGAATAGAAGCAGTTCTTTTTTGACTCCCTTGGGATATATTGCATTTAAAAGGGAAATCTAAATTCATTGTGTGATGATTCTTATCCGGAATATTAACGACATCTAATGCTTTTTGAAGATGTAATTCTCGGGGGATTCCGTTCAGTAATCGATTATAATCATAAAATCGATAGGTTACATCGGAAGATTGTTGAACTTCTAATAATAAGGTATTTCCATAAATTGAATGGATTGTTCCTGCTGGAATATAAAGGGAATCACCAACAGCGATATCACAATTTCGTAGAAAAGAATAGTCGTTGTTTAATATGAAGTGCTTCAGTTCGCTCTTGCTTTTAGCATTGTGACCAATCAAAATTTTTGCTTTTTCATCAACATCTAAAATGTACCAACATTCATTCTTCCCATTTGCATTTTCATTTTTTTGTGCATACACATCATCAGGATGAACTTGGATACTTAAATCTTCTGCTGCATCAATCACTTTTATTAAAAGGGGAAATTCCTTACCATCATAGTAACCAAATAAGTCAATATTTGTTTGAAATAGTTCAGACAATGTCATTCCTTTAAATAAGCCATTTGAAATAACATTACTCCCATTTTGGTGTGCACTGATACCCCAAACTTCTCCAATATTTTCCAAATCAACCTGATAGATATCCTTTAGTTTATGTCCACCCCAAATTTTAGGGAAAAATATTGGTTCAAATTTTATTATCATCTTATAATCTCCTTTTAATGCATGATAATTTTAATATAAACCATTCACAATTGTTCTGCAACTACAAAATATTTGAGCGAAAACATGATTTTTATATATAAAAATCATATTTTAGCAAAGATATTAAAGATAGAAGACAAAGAAGAAGTTTTGAATGAAGTTACTAGGTGTAGACTGTTAAAACAATTTAACTTCAAAAA
>JAFGXW010000084.1 GCA_016936415.1 Bacilli bacterium
ATCTTAAAAATATGTGAATCTGTCACAACAAAAAGACTTGCTAAAAAAGTATTAGAACTTGCAAACATAGAACATAAAAACATCTCTGAAATTAGTAAAAAAGATCTTCAAACATTGTCTGATTATTTACTAGAATTCACGTTACAGGTTGACAGTGTGCAAACAAAAGAAAAAGCTTTTGTTAATGCAGGAGGGGTTTTAACAAAAGAATTGAATCCGAAAACGTTCGAAACAAAAAAAGCCAAAGGACTATATTTTATTGGTGAAACAGTTGATGTTCATGGACCAATTGGTGGCTTTAACATCACGATTGCGCTTTCTACTGGATATTTATGTGCACAATCTATCGTGGATGATATTCATGGAAACAAATCAGATGTACTATGATATAATTAGATAACATATAAAATAGGAGGAAACGATGAACTTCTTTGCTTACACTTCTTTAGAAGATGTGATCCCGCATGGTCTTACCTTGCTTGAAAGAATGATACCAATCGCCATTTTAGTTACAATAATCTTTTGGATTGGTTTATATGGAAAAAGAATACAAACCAATCCAAAAGAACACATCATTAGATTGGTATTGGCAATCATGATGATGATTGGAGAATCTGCATTTTTAATTTGGAATTACATTCATTCATTAGATGGTTCTGTTCGATTTATTGACACCTTACCCTTACAACTTTGTTCTTACGCTATTTGGTTGTTGGCATTTGTATTAATTACCAAAAGTAAAAAAGTTTACAACTACATATTTATTTTTGGTATTGTGAGTGTTTTGGCATTAATCTTTCCCAATTTAAATCATGGATTTGACTCGTTTAGATACTACCAATTATATTATAGTCATTCATTACTGATGATTGCATTATTTTATATGTATAAAGTACATGGGTTTTATCCGAAAAAACCTGATTTGATGAAGTCTTTTGTTTTACTTCAAATTATCATTGTGTACAGTATTATTTTAAATATCATATTTGGTACTGCATTTTTGTTCATTGGACCAGGAAACAAACCAATTGATTTTGCATGGGATTGGCCATGGCATATGATTGAGTACGAAGCGGGTATGGCACTTGTCTACTTTGTGTTTTATTTGATATTAAAAAAGAAAGAAAATAATGAAACGAACATGTCAATTTAATGTTCGTTTTTTTTAACATTCAACTGTTTGATTTGCAAACCAAACATGATATAATATAAGTGTCAAGAATAGACATCAGGGGGAAAATACATAGTAAAACGTTTCTGTCGACAAATGCCTACAGAAAGGGGCCATAAATATGAAAAAAAAGTTGATTATTATCGCTTCAATATTTATGACATGCTTACTTGCTTTTGCAGTTTACAAGGGGATACCTGACACTAGAAAATACAACGACGCGTCGATTGCTGGGCAAGAACTGTATTATGAACAATTTTATGTTTTTACTTATTGCCACGATGTTGGGGTACAACTAACCCTCTATGAAAATGATGTCTTTCAATGGGATTTTAAAGGTGTGAAAACAGCAATCGGTTGTTATAGTAATTTATACATTGCCAATGAAGGTGAATATATTACTTTAACAGAAGGTGTTGCACTAGGACTCATCACAGAAGATGAGGTTCTATCGTATGATTTTGGGTTTGATTTGATTCAAAAGGATAAACTCCAAATTGAACCAAGTACGGTAATTCGTGTTGAATCTTCGATTTTCGATCAAACATCAGTAGTGACTGATCCAGATCAAATCAGAAGAGTGATTGATGAACTAGATGATGTTGGATTTGTCACTGGGAATCAATGTGAATTATGTAACTATGAAATCGAAATGGGATATATTTTGATTTACTTTACAGAAGATGATTATCTGTATATTTCTCTAACCAGAGGTGGCGCAATCGTTGGAGACTTGTATTCGATATATGATGACTGTGAACTTGTACAAATCATCTTTGATATTTTTGAAGAATGTCCATTTGCGGCAAGTAGATAAATTCAGTGTTATTTTTTCTGGAGGATATATGAACTTAGATAAATTATTAAAACTCTATCGAGATCGTGGAATTAGCGACGTTGTCACGAATGAAGCAATTCGTGTTTTAATGATGTTCGATGCGTATCAAAAACAACAAAATTGTCCAGAAATTACACTTTCGTTGATAGATGATTTTTTGCGTGTTTTCGTACAATCACAAGCAAATAATGTGGAAGCAATTCTTGCTTTGGCTAGATATTTTTATTTAGAAGGAAAAAATGATTTATACATTCACATGACAAAATATTTAGGTGGAATTGGCGTGATTGATAGTATAAAAAATCGAATTGAAACATACGCTTCACCTGAACAGTCTAGCGCGATATTTGATGATTTTAATGAACCACCAATCGGAACTTCTCCAGTGGATGTAGTATACTATACTGAAAAACTGATGAAGAGAATTGAAAAACACTTGTCAATGAGTGAAATCAAAAAGTGTTTGGCAGGAAATAATCACTCAGTCAGTAAAGAGCCATTTTTAAAAGAAAAAGAAATTTATGAACAATCAAATTCACTAGATGAATACTTAAAAGATTATCATCAAAGAAAGATATTAGAATTAACCGCTCATTTTGAAAAGGGAATTGTTTGGTATGAACAAAATATAACAAAGAGAGTGCTTGATTTTGTCAAAAACAATCAAGAAATTCTTTCAGCAAAACGCGTTGGAAACAAGCTATATATGACAAAAATACCGTATGATATTGAAGCATATTTAGATGCGAATACCGATATAGAAAAAGCATACTATGCTTGTCACTGTCCTTTCGCAAGAGAAGCAGTGAAAAAAGAAGATGTCAATATTTCAAGTAACTGGTGTTACTGTAGTGGTGGATTTGAAAAAT
>JAFGXW010000085.1 GCA_016936415.1 Bacilli bacterium
ACAAAGCATGGAAAGTCTTTGACTTCAAGCTTATAGATTGCTTCTGCCCCTAAATCCTCATACATAATTAACTCGCTAGATAATATTTTACTACTTAGCAGTGCACCAGCACCACCAGTAGCGATTAAGTATACGGAATTATTTTGAATCATTTGAGCTCTAAATTCTTCTGATCTATCGCCTTTACCAATCATCAATTTTAATCCTCTTTCCATTAGTGGTACTGCAAGTTTATCCATGCGATAGCTTGAAGTAGGACCACATGCACCAATTGGAAGGTTTGGTTTATTTGGCGTTGGGCCCACATAATAAATGACGCTACCATTTATATCGAATGGGGGATTTTCTTCTTTAATTAGCCTAATATGCGCTTGATCTCTTGCGGTATAAATTGTACCCGAAATTAAAACTTTTTCGCCTACTTTGAGAGTTTTGATGTCATTATCTGATATTGGAGTATGTAAAGAAATCATAGTTCCACCTCCGTATGTCTTGCGGAGTGGCATTGAATGTTAATTGCAACCGGCAAACTGGCGATATGCATTGGGTAATAGTTGATTTTTACTGCTAAGCATGTAGTTTCTCCACCAACACCCATTGGACCAACCCCGAGTTTATTTATTTCATCATAAAGTTCATTTTCTAAATTTCTAATGGTTTCATCAGGATTTGAGTCTGATAGGTCTCTAAATAAAGCTTCTTTTGCTAGTATGGCACTTTTTTCAAAGTTTCCACCGATTCCGATTCCGACAATGATTGGTGGACATGGTTTACCTCCAGCTGCAAAGACGGTATCTAAAACAAGTTTCTTTACACCTTGGATTCCTTCTGAAGGAGACAACATAACAACTTTACTCATGTTTTCACTTCCTCCACCTTTAGAAGCGATGTGAAGTTTAATCTTATCACCCTTTACAAGCTTTGTATGGATAATTGCTGGTGTGTTATCTCTTGTATTCACTCGATCAAAAGGATGGAATACCATAGAGTTACGAAGAAAGCCTTCTTTATACCCTTGTCGTACACCTTCGTTAATCGCTTCATAAATATCTCCATGAAATGTAACTTCTGTACCGACCTCAAGAAAAACAACGACAACACCAGTATCTTGACATAGTGGTACTTGGCCATTTCTCGCAATTTCTTGATTTTCTAATATGTCAGATAGAATTGATTTTGATAAGTCCTTTGTTTCACGATTTTTTGCTTTTTGAATTAAACTAACCAAAGACTGATCTAGGTTGTAGTTTATATCAATTACAGATTTTTTAACAATATTCGTTACTTCTAATAATTCAATATTTCGCATATTATCACCTACTTAATTTCAATCTAATTATATCATATTTTATGGTGAATAACATACAACAACAATAATTTTCTTTGGAATAATAATTGTTAAAAATAACTTGATTAAAATACTTTTGTTTGATATAATTTAAACGCTAATAAAACTTACTATGGCGAAAGCTATGGCGGAAGGAGTAAAACAATGAGAAAAGGAATTCATCCAGATTACAAGACTGTAACAATTACTTGTATAACATGCGGAAATACTTTTGAAGGTGGAAGCGTGTTAAATGAAGTACGTGTTGACACTTGTTCAAATTGCCATCCATTCTATACTGGAGAACAAAAATTTGCGCAAACTGCAGGTCGTGTAGATAAATTCAACAAACGTTACGGTATGGATAAAAAATAGTAATAAAATAATATTGCCACTTGATAGTGGCTTTTTATTTACAAAAAACCCCAATTTTTAATTGGGGTTTTGGTTATTAATCTTTATAGTAATTTCTTTTTCCATAATTAGTGTGTAATAACTCATGAGCTATATGAGAACCAGGTTCTCCAATCCATTCTTGATATATCTTAGTAATTACTGGATTGTTATGAGATTTTCTAAGTGGTTTGTTTTTATCCATTTCATACAAAGTATTAGCTCTTTCAGCTCTAATGTCAACACTATCTTGAATTTTAGCTGGGTGAATTGGTTGTCCACCACCGTTTATGCATCCACCAGTACAAGCCATAAACTCAACGAAATGATATTGTTTCTTTGTTTTTTTCATTAAGGCAAAGAATTCTTTTATACTAGCACCACCATGTACTACAGCAACATTGACATCTATTCCGGCAACATTATATGTTGCTTCTTTAATGCCTTCTAGTCCACGTACCTCAGTGAAATCAATTGGAGTATCTTTACCTTCTAGTACTTCTGAGACTGTTCTTAAAGCAGCTTCCATAACCCCACCAGTTGCACCAAATATTACAGCTGCTCCTGTGTATTTTGCCAAATCACCATGAGGTTCAGAATCTTCAAGCTTCATAAAATCAATACCTTTACGTTTTAATAATCTAGCATATTCTCTAGTTGTTAAAACGTAATCAACATCTCTAATTCCTTCGAATTCCATTTCAGGTCTTCTTGCTTCATGTTTTTTTGCAATACAAGGCATAATTGAGACAAATACAACATCCTCTTTTTTATAACCTAGTTTTTCAGCATAATAATGTTTCGATACTGCTCCAGCCATTTGTTGAGGTGATTTCGCAGTAGATAAGTTGGCTAAAAATTCTGGTTCATATTGTTCAATATAGTTGATCCAACCAGGAGAACAAGAAGTAAATAATGGTAATACGCCATTGTTTTTAACACGATTAATAAATTCTGTACCTTCTTCAAGAATTGTTAAATCGGCAGAGAAGTTAGTGTCCATAATTTCATCAAAACCAACTTTTTTAAATGAAGTATACATTTTACCTTCTACATCTTCACCAATTTTGCTACCAAACTCTTCACCTAGAGCAACCCTAATTGAAGGAGCTGCAGATACAATTACTTTTTTCGATGGGTCTCTTAAAACTTCTAATACTTGATCAATTTCAGATTTTTCTTTAATAGCAGCCACAGGGCAAGCTTGAATACATTTTCCACAGTAAATACAACCACTGTCTTCCATATTATGAAATAAAGCTGGTCCAACATATGTTTCATTCCCACGGTCATTAAAATCTAAGATGCTTAATCCTGATTGAATTTCACATGCAGTAACACAGCGACCACACAAAATACATTTTCCACTGTCTAAAACAATTGCGGATGAACTATTGTTAATTAATCTTTCCTTTTTATTAAAATTAGGACTTTCACCATAGATGTTTTCAACACTATAACGTCTCATTAAATCAAGAAGTTCACAATTATGTTCTCTTTCACAAGCCCAGCATTCAAAAACATGATTACTAGCCAATAATTGTAAATTTTGGACAACTGAATCACGAATTTCAGGTGTGTCAGTTTCAACTTCCATTCCCTCTTGAACTTGAAGAGTACAAGAGTTTTTAAGTCCCCTAATATTCTTAACATCTACAACGCATAGACGACAGCTTGAAGTCTCGTTGATTCCTTTTAAGAAACATAGACGAGGAATATTAAATCCTAGTTCTTCCGCTGCTTTTAAAACAGAGTAGTCTTCTGGGACAGTAGTTTTTATACCATTAATAGTTAGTGTAATATTTTTCATAATTACCTCCTAAATACTTACTATCGCATCAACAGGGCAAATGTTTTTACAAATACCACATTTAATACATGCTGATGTATCGATAGTATGAAGTTGTTTTGCTGATCCAGAGATGCAGTTAACTGGGCAGTTTTGTGCACATTTAGTACATCCAATGCAGTCATCAGTGACGAATAATTTAATTAATGGTTTACAAACTCCACCAGGACATTTTTTATCTACTACATGCGCTTCAAATTCATCTCTAAAATTGTCTAGCATTGATAAGATAGGATTTGGAGCAGCTTGTCCAAGTCCGCATAAAGATGAACTCTTTACCATTCTAGCTAATTCTTCTAATTTATCTAGATGTTCAAGCGTTCCATTTCCAGAAGAAATAATTTGGAGCATCTCTAACATTTTTTTAGTACCTTCTCTACAAGGTGTACATTTTCCACAAGATTCTTCTACGGTAAACTCTAAATAGAATCTACAGATATCCACCATACAGTTATCTTCATCAATGACAACCATCCCACCAGAACCCATCATAGATCCTGCTGCAATTAAAGTTTCATATTCGATTGGTAAATCTAAGTTGCTTTCAGGGATTGCTCCTCCTGAAGGACCACCAGTTTGAACAGCTTTTAATGCCTTATTTTTTGGGATTCCTCCACCAATTTCATAAATTACTTCACGAAGTGTAGTTCCCATAGGTACTTCAACAAGTCC
Organism: Bacilli bacterium; assembly: GCA_016936415.1. Lineage (GTDB taxonomy): Bacteria > Bacillota_I > Bacilli_A > Izemoplasmatales > Izemoplasmataceae > JAFGXW01. Next base: position 4,242 of record JAFGXW010000085.1, read on the forward strand.
GGCGTTTTTAATATTTCCACCTAAACTAAATACTTTTGTACCTTTTGATTTTTCGGTTCCAATTCGACTAAACCATTCTGCTCCTTGAAAAATAATTGCAGGGATATTAGCCAATGTTTCAACATTATTGATGATTGTTGGTTTCCCCCATAATCCTCTTTCAGCTGGGAAAGGTGGTTTGTTTCTTGACATACCGCGTGAACCCTCTATAGAAGCAATTAATGCTGTTTCTTCTCCACAAACGAAAGCTCCTGCTCCTAATCTAATTTCGATATCGAAGTTAAAACCAGAACCAAAAATATCTTTACCAAGCAAACCATATTCTTTTGCTTGATTAATTGCTATTTTTAATTTTTCAATGGCAGTTGGATATTCTATACGAACATAAATATAACCTTTATCTGCCCCAATAGCATATCCAGCGATCATTAGACCCTCAAGAATACTATGTGGGTCTCCTTCTAATAATGCACGATCCATAAATGCACCTGGGTCACCCTCATCCGCATTACAAATCACATATTTTTGATCTGCTTTATTGTTGTATGCAAATTTCCATTTCAAACCAGTAGAAAATCCACCACCACCACGACCGCGAAGTCCTGAAGTGATCATTTCTTCAATTACAGAAAGTGGAGTCATATCAAGTAATACTTTTCCAAGCGCACGATAACCATCTCTTGCAATGTATTCTTCAATATCATCTGGATTAATTAACCCACAGTTTCTTAAAGCAACTCGAGTTTGCTTTGCATAAAATTTAATTTCGTCAAAAGCTCTGACTTCTTTTGTTTCAGTTAACGCTTCATCAAAAACCAATTTTTCGACAATACGTCCTTTATAAAGGTGTTCATCGCATATTGTTTTAATATCTTTCATTTTTACTTGGGAGTAAAATACGCCTTCAGGATAAACGATTACAAATGGGCCTTGTTCACATAACCCTACGCATCCAGTATTAACTAATTTTATTTCATCTCTAATTCCTAATCTGTCTAGGTTTTCTTCAAACTCTTGTCGTAAGGATTTTGAACCTCTTGAGATACAGTTTGAACCACTACAAATTAGAACGTGTGCTCTTTCAATCATTAGTTCACCACCTATAATCTATATTTACCAATTACATAATCTGCGACAACTTTTCCACCGATAATATGTTCATTGATAATTCTTTCTACAGCTTCTTCAGTAACTTTGCAATAAGTTGTTCTTTCTTCACCTTGCAGTACTTCAACGATTGGTTCTATTGCACATTCACCAATACATCCTACAGGTGTAACTGTAACTGTATTCATGTCCCTTTTTGCAATTTCTTCAACAAATTTGTTCATGACTGGACGTGCCCCAGCACTAATACCACAAGTAGCCATACCGACTAAAACTCTAGTACCTTCGTTTTTACCCCTCATTGTAACTTTCTTTTGAGCTGCATCACGAATTTTCTTAAGATCGTCTAAAGATTTCAATTTGATTCCTCCTTTTGGATATTCTCAATACCATTTTTTATATTGTTTTTAATCCACATAATGACTGAGTAGTCAGTTAGTGGTATATCTTCTAAAACTTTTTTAATTTCTCTAGTGTCGAAAATAAATGTTTTATCATTGTAGTTATGTTCATAATAAATATCGATTCCTTTTTCATTGAGAATTAAGATAGACATTGTTTCCTCAATATCTCCTAAAGGAGCCCTATCAATATGATTGTGAGAAAAATAAGCAGTAATTACGGTACCAATGTTCTCTTCTGATTCAATAACAAAACTACCTTCAGTCATTTCCGCAGCCATTTTAAAAAGTGAAATTCCCAGACCTACTTTTCTTGTTAATCGAGTGGTAAAGAAGGGGTCTGCAACACTGCTTAGTGTTTTTTTATTCATACCATAACCATTATCTTTAATAATGATTTTGTATTGATTTAGAAAAGTATTTTCTTCAATAATGATTTGTATTAATGATGCGTTTGCCTTAATTGAATTTTGACATATATCTAAAATGTGTAGTGATAGTTCATTCATTTTTACCCTCCATTATGAATTTGAAGAATGAATCAATTGATTTATCTTCCAGTTCCATGAAGAATTCGGGTTCTGTAATAGATAGTAATGAATGAGAATCTGAATTATGTAAAATTCGATAATTCAACAATTGTGGATTCTTTTTTAAGTATTCATCCTTGAAATATGGTTGAATTTCAATTGCATCAAATTCTATTTCATTTAATTTAAAACAATTCAATGCGCTTGTTGATCCTCGATCAATGTGCGCTAAAACGATTGCTCCATTATATTTTCGTACTTCCTTCACTAAGTCTTTATAAGAAATTAACGTTGAAGTAAGTGGTTTTGGAAAAGTTTCTAATGGAGTATCGTAAATGTCTGTAATAACTTGATCTGTTTCCGAAAAGTTCTTCCAATTTGTACCTAGATTATTTTCTAAGAACATATCGATTTTATATGCATCCTCAAAAGTTCTGAAATAGCATAATACATCAAAGTTTTCTATTACAGTCACTTCTACACCAGGAATAACAATAAAATCATACGAATCCTTTAATTCATTAATGACTTTTAGTTGTTTGGTGCTGTTATGATCGGTAATTGAAATGAAATCAAGTTTTTGTAGCATTGACATATTAAGTATATTATTAGGAGTCATTAACTCATCAGCACAAGGCGATAAAACTGAATGAATGTGAAGATCATATGAATATTTAATCTTCAACACCAAGTTTGTACAGGCTGAGTACTGATTTTGAGGTAGATAGACTTGTACCAATCAGCGGAATCTCTAATTCATTTGCCTTGTTAATAATGCTTTCGTTTACTTTAACATTGTGCGGAAAAATCACACAACTAAAATCAAGTAAACTTGCAACTCCCAAAACATTAATATTATTTAAAACTGTAATTAAGATATTATTTTCACCAGCGAATCCCATTACATGGCTTAGTAAATCACTCGAAAAGATTCCATTTACTTCTTTATTCAAGCCTGATTCGTTTGAAATTAGATGAAATTCAGATGATTGTAAAATGTCTTTAACTTTCATAACAATCACTGCAAATGTTGAAACGAATTCTCAAAGTTGTTCCAGATGGTGAAGACGATAAATCCATTTCATTAGACACTGCCTTAATGTTTGGTAAACCCATCCCGGCTCCAAACCCATTTTCAATTGCATATGAACTTGCGGTAGAAAATCCAGCTGTCATAGCATTTTCAATATTTTCAATACCAGGGCCAGTATCTTTAAAAGTTATTTGTACGTAATCATCTGTGATTTCAAGAAGAGCGGTTCCTCCATATGAATGTATTACAACATTGATTTCAGCTTCATAAACTCCTATTGTCACTGTTTTAACAAATTCACGGGAAAATCCTCTTCTTTTTAATTCTCTTTTTGTGAGACTAGAAACAGTTCCAGCATTACCTATATCATTTCTTTGGATTGTAAACTCTTTACTATAGTTTTCCAACTATTGTTCCTCAAGAACTGACTCGTAACTCTTAACGCCATTCATGAACATCAATCCACTTGTACGATACATTGTTAATGCAGTCCCAATTAAAGTAATTCCAATTTCATCGGCTAAGTCAATAACTGATTGTGAAGGTGTTTTTCCTCTAACAAATATGATGGTTTCTAAGTCTAATATTTCTGCAGTTCTTAGTGCTTGATTGGTAACTAAACCAGTTACTAGAGCACCGTGAGCACCAATATGACTAGGCATTTTTTTTAATAACATTAAAGCGTCACTCATTAAATCACAAACGAAGGCATAATTAATCTCTTTTACACATCTAGGGCATTCTAGATTAAATTGCTTTGCATTTAATAATTCTAATACGCTAGTTAATTCCATTATTTTGCCCTAGCTTCTTTAATAAGTCTTCTTGCTTTCATAACATCAACTTCACCGTAAACACTGTCATCGATACTCATTACTGGAGCCATACCACAAGTACCAATACATCTTATTGCTTCCAATGAAAAATACCCATCTTTAGTCGTTTCACCAACACCAATGCCTAAAGTGTCTTTTACGGCGTCTAAGATTGTTTGAGAACCTCTTACATAACAAGGTGTTCCAAGACAAATCCCAATAATATGATCACCTTTAGGATGTAATGTAAAACTAGAATAGAATGTTACAACGCCATTAATTTCTGCAATCGTAACACCAGTTGCTTCAGATACAATTTTTTGCACTTCAATAGGAATGCACCCAAAGATTCTTTGTGCCTCGTGAAGTATTGGCATTAAAGGTCCAGGATTCTTCATGTGGTTTTTAATTTCTTGAAGTAATTCCTTTTTCTTATCTTCGGAAATTTCAAATTTTTTGCTCATATTCTTCTCCTTACTGTATTAATATTTTACATTCTAGATTATTATAACATAATACTCTTCCTAAATAAAGTTTTTTTAAGGTATTATTTGAAGTTTATAAATAATCAAAAAGAACCTTGTTTAGCCATTTGTTAGTGTGCGAACGATAGACTGTCTAGTTCATTTTTGATGATGCAATTTTACCGAATTTTTATTTATTTTTAATAAATTTTATCGTATTTTTTTAGAAATTTATGTTGTTTTCTTTCATGTTTTAAGGTATGATTATCTATAGAAAAATGAGGTGAAAGATATGTATCTTAATCAAAAAGACGGATGGATTGAAGTTGTTTGTGGTCCGATGTTTGCTGGAAAAACTGAAGAACTTTTGAGAAGAGTAAAACGTTTGGAGTATGCAAAGAAGAACATAGTTGTTTTTAAACCTCTAATGGATGATAGATATTCTGAAAGTGAAGTTGTTTCACATAATAATAATCGTACAAAATCGGTAAATATTTCTCGTGCAAAACAAATATTTGATTATATTGATTCTAATACTGATGTTGTTGCAATTGATGAAGTACAATTTTTAGATGAGGAAGCAGTAAGTATTGTTGAATTTTTGGCTGGAAG
>JAFGXW010000086.1 GCA_016936415.1 Bacilli bacterium
ATTTCATTTGTAGGATCTACTAAATCATAATATGCATTTTTAACAAATGATGCAGATAAGATTGCATTATCAAGCTTAGAACTGATTTCATCATATGTCATTGTTGGAGCGATTTTTGTTGTGCTTGATCCTTTATATTTTTTACCATTCTCTTCGAAATTTTTAAAAACAGTGACATTAATATGTTCTACATCTTTTCCTCTTGACATTTGTAATTTATCTTGAACAAAGAAAAGTTCTTTTGATGAAATATTGTTTACTTTAATTAAAAATTCATCGATGGAAATTTTTGATTGAATAATCTTTAGTATCGTATTTATCATTAGCCTAACCTCCCTACAGCCTTCATATAGGTTCCACCAGTAGATGTTTTAACCCATTCTTTATATCCTTTTCCACACGCTCCTGAACCGCTTAGTTCAATTCCACTACCCACCATTGAAATTGATTGTAGTAAATCAGGAACATAACCAGTTAAGAGAACTGGACTAACAATTTTACCACTAAACTTTCCATCTATGATTTCTCTACCCTTTGCAATAACACACTGAATTCCCCAGTTTTTAGGATCTTCCATACCACTAAAATATCCTTCAAGTAAATATCCTTTTTGGATGGAAGCAATCATATCTTCTAGTGTATCTGTACCACCTTCAAAAAATGTATTTGTCATTCTTGCATATGCTTTTCGTTCAAAACTCTCTCTTTTTCCATTACCAGTTGGTTTTGTACCAAGTTTTAATGCACTTAGGATATCACTAATTCCAGCTTTTAAAATGCTGTTTTCAATTATTAAAGTATCGCTACCTAATGTACCCTCATCATCAAATAAATAGGTTCCAACATGGTTTGCACTTAACGCTCCATCTCGCATATTCACTTTATCGCTTGCGATTTTCTTTCCGATATATTCGGCACCTTTGGCACGATTCTTTACAAACATATCCATTTCAACACCATGCCCAAATGCTTCATGTGCAATCAAACCACTCACACTAGGATCACAAATGATATCATATGTTCCAGGAACAACATTTTCGCTATCGAATAAACCAATAACACTGTCAGTTACTTTATCAACATGTCTATCAATATGATTAAATATTTCATATCCCTTTAATCCACTATCAGATTTGAAATCATATTTTATTTTACCGTCTTTTCTACCGATAGCAACAACTGAAAGAGTAGAATATAAAATACTTTGAGAAAGATTTTTTTTAGATGAGATAAATATTTTTGAGATCATTACTTCTTCAAAATTCACTCTAAAATCAACCAAAAATTCACTTTTTTGAAGACCTTTATTCATTACCTCAGACATTCTTGATAGTTTTTCTTCACTTGATATGGTAAAAGGATCAATTTCAAATTCGGAGTGATATTCTAAGAAATCTTCTTTCTCTTCTATTAATGGGTATGAATCGAGATGAATGCCAGCTTCTTGAAAAGCTAAAATATCATTTTTTGCAATCTCATTGATTCTAGTTTTTACAAATTCAGGGTCCTTGATTGTATTGAAAGAATATTCACTATAGTTTACACCGTTAAATACTCTTAACACAAAACCTCTTTCTGCCCATTGCGAATCATTTACACTACTGTTTCTTCTAGACATGCTATATTGGTTACCGATTGTATCAGTCCCCAAAATGCTCACATAGGAGTAATTTACGTTCAGTTCATTAACCAATTTTTCAACAATTGGTCTTGTTGAATTTAAAAATGTACTTAATTTTGATTTCATGGTTACACCTCTCTTTATCTAATTATAGCTTTAATATTATTTTGTATCAATAAACAAATGAGATGTGTTTTGTCACGTATGACAATTAATTTGTTTTTGTTTAAACTCCTTTCTCATGCAAAATGATATAATATATTATAGAATACAAAAAAATACTTAAAATCAAAAAGAACAACGTAGTAAAATCGTAATAAAAAATTGACGTTATTATAGATAGGAGAATATTATGAGATTAAAAAAACTTCAAGAAGTAATAAAGACAAGTGACTTTGATGCTGTGCTACTTGCTGGGCTTGAGAACACAGTGGCTGCTAAAAACCTGTATTATATAACTGGGTATACTGGATCTTATGGGTTTGCAATTATTGGAAAAGATTTTCAATATTTTGTTTCTGATTTTCGTTATAGAGATCAAGCAAAAGCTCAGGCAAAGGATTTTACTTTTGTTGAAATTGAAGGTTCATTGTTGCTTGCGTTAGATTCAATCATAAAAAAACATGATATCCATGTTTTGGGATTTGATCAAAAAATCAGATATAGTGAGTACGAAATGTATTCTAAGTTGTCTTGTGCATTAACACCAACTACCAATTTGATAGAATCATTGAGAGTAAGCAAAGAAGAAAGTGAAATCAAATTATTGAAAGAAGCATGCCGAATTACGGATGCAGCTCTTGATTTTGTGGTGAAAAGAATAAAACCTGGAATGTCAGAAAGAGAAGTAGAAATCACGTTGAAAAATAAGATGATTGAACTTGGTGCAGATGCAACATGGGAAAGATTTATTGTTGCAAGTGGAGAACGCGGAGCAATGCCTCATGGTATGGCAAGTGATAAACTGATTCAATCCGGAGAAATGGTAACCATCGATATCGGTTGTATCTATAAGGGATATTCATCCGATTTAACTAGAACAATTGCTATGGGAGATGCCAAACCAGAATTGATTGATATTTATAACATTGTATATGAGGCTCAAAAACTTGCTGTTGCGTCTGCAAAAGCAGGTATGACTGGTAAAGAACTTGACAGTGTAGCAAGAGATTATATCGTGAATGCAGGTTATGGTGAATATTTTAAACACGGACTTGGCCATGGTCTTGGGCTTGATGTTCATGAAGATCCTCGTGCTTCACAAGCGAATACTGAGCCCTTAGAAGTGGGTGCTTGTGTTACAATCGAACCAGGGATATATATTACAGGATTGGGTGGAGTGAGAATTGAAGATGATGTAATTTTAACAGAATCAGGATGCATTGTTTTAAATGAATACCCAAGAGAACTAATCTTTGTAAAATAAATTTGTTTCAATTAACAAACACTTTCATTCATTGGAAGTGTTTTTATTTAGAAAAAGTTCCATTTCAAAACTAATTTTCAGTTATATGTGTTATCTTGTAACCGAGGTGACAATAATGAAACAAAAATATAACAAAAGAATATTTACATTGAAAGAACACATAAGAATTGTGAATCGTGCTGCAAGAAGTTTTCACATTTTACGTGTCGTAAAAAAGAATCGATTATTCAATAAACAATTCAAAGAGAGAATCATGCTAGCAGTAACAGAAGTGAATGGATGTGAACTTTGTTCTTACGTTCATACTAAAGTCTCACTTAGTTCTGGAATGTCAGCTAGTGAAATTAAACAAATATTATC
>JAFGXW010000087.1 GCA_016936415.1 Bacilli bacterium
AAACCCATCAAATAAAAAGATATTTATGATGGAAGATGTGGAAGATATTGATCATTATTTAAACAAAATAAAAGACCTTATGAAAAAATAAGGTCTTTTTTATTGTTTTCGAATTTTTATTAGCACTTCTTCATCAAATACTTGATTTTCAAACATACTAATTTCAAATTTGTATGGTGGATATATCTTATCTTTCGAATCAATCTCAGCAACATAAGGTGTTTCCAAAATTTTTGGGACATGAACAAAGTCAGGATGATTTACCACTTTATTCAACGCATCGAATCCAATATAACCAAACCCGATATTCTCATGGCGGTCTTTGCCGGCACCTTTTTCATTTTTTGAATCGTTGATATGAAATACGCTAATGCGCTCTTTTCCAATTATGCGATCGAATTCGTCAATTACTTTATCAAAATCTGCCTTTGTATCATAACCAGCATCATGTGTATGACAAGTATCAAAACAAACTCGTAAACGGCTATTATCTTTTACACCATCTATCATCATTTTTAATTCTTCAAATGTTTTTCCGCATTCTGTGCCTTTCCCTGCCATGGTTTCAAGAGCGATGAATACATCTAAGTCTTTGGTATTTTCAAGAACTTTATCGAGTCCTTGAATAATGTTGCGAATACCAACTTCAACACCTTCTTTAACATGTGCACCAGGGTGAACAACAATGTTTTTTGCACCGATTTTTGCAGTTCTTTGTATCTCAGAAGTTAAGAAATCGACAGCAAATTGTTGTTTTTCAGGATCAGGATTTGCCAAATTCATAACATATGGAGCATGAACAATCACGTTCTCAAATGAGATGTTGTTTTCTTTCATAATTTCTTTTGCTTCTTCAATTCGCATATCTTCAATTGGTCTGCGAATGGTATTTTGTGGAGCCCCAGTATAAATCATGAAGCTATTTGCTCCATAACTCAATGCTTCTTTTACGCTTCCAACTAACATTTCAGTCCCATTTAACGAAACATGTGAACCTATTTTTAACATCCAATCACCTACTTAAATTTTCTTCTTGCTTTCAATTGTTTCTTTTGAACCTCACGATGAAATTTCTTTTTATATCCTGGTTTTACTTTTTTATCATTCTTTTTAATATCTAGTTTACTAATTTCAATACTCTTCGTGCTTTGAATTCTTTTGATACGTTCGTTACGATCACGACGTTCAACTAGTTCATTGTTCTTAATGTCTTTGTAGATAATATTTATCCCTTTTGCTTCTAAGAAATCTAAATACGATTCATCTTTTGGGGTATATAAACTAATCGCTAGTCCAGTATAATTTGCTCTACCAGTACGTCCAGAACGATGAATATAAAATTCCATCTCACGTGGTAACTCATAATTGATCACATGACTAACACCATCAATATCAATCCCTCTACTTGCGATATCAGACGCTACAATATATTGAAACTCAGCTTTATTAATACGATCCATTACTTGTTTGCGATGGCGTGGTGTGATGTCACCATGAAGTTTTACAACATTTAACCCAGCACCGATCAACAAAGAGCCAATTTCTTCAACCGTTTCTTTACGATTACAAAAAACAAGTGCGATATATGGATTGATACATTTGACCAAATCAAGTAATACTTGTTGACGTTCCTTACTTTTTACAGGAACAAATATATGTTCTATGTTTAAACTAGATAACTCTTTGGGTTTAATGGAAACTTCAAGAGGACTATTCATATATTTACGTAAAAATGGTTTGATTTTCTCAGGAATTGTAGCACTGAAAACCATCATTTGTAATTCTTTATTCATTGAACTTGCAATTTGATCAATGTCTTCTAAAAACCCGATTTCAAGAGCCATGTCAGCTTCATCAATTACAAATACATTTGCTTTATAAATATTCAACACATTTTCATCTATTGCTAAATCCTTAATTTTTCCTGGTGTTCCAATGACAATCATTGGTTGTGATTTTTTCAAACGTGCAATTTCTTTGTCACGATCGCTACCACCAACATATTTACGAATATCAATTGCTTTTTCAGAATGTTTCGCAATAAAAATTGCAAAATCATATATTTGTTGCGCAAGTTCTCTTGTTGGTGCTGTAATGACAACTTGCACATCATTTACTGTTAAGTCAAGATTTTCAAAAATGGGTATTAAAAAAGCGTGGGTTTTCCCAGTACCTGTCTGGCTACACCCAATGATGTCTTTCTTTGCAATTGCTTTTGGAATTACTAAATTTTGAATCTCTGTGTATTTCTTAAACCCTAATTCTTGTATTGCGTCTTTTACATATTTTTGCTTAATATCCATGGTATCTCTCCTCACTTATATTATACTACAAATCGATAACATTTCCAAATTAAATGACTATGATATATAATAGTTATAGGTGATATTATGAAAACAATTAAAATAACTCCTAGAGGCTACTGTCACGGTGTTGTTAATGCCATTAATACAATATCAAATTTAAGCGATTTGTCAATCAAAAAACCAGTTTATATTTTAGGAATGGTAATTCACAACAAACAAATGACTGCCTCCTTGGAACAAAAAGGATTTATTACGCTACATGACCCAAGTAAAACACGCCTTGAATTATTAGATTCAATTGATGAGGGAACCGTTATTTTTACCGCACATGGTGTTAGCCCAGCCGTTTATGAAAAAGCCATTGAAAAAGGACTTGAAATCATTGATACCACTTGTGATGATGTGATTAAGAGTCAAATAACCATCAAAGAATATCTAGCAAAAGGGTACGATGTTATCTACATCGGAAAGCACAATCACCCTGAAAGTGAAGCTGTTAGTGGAATTAGTTCTCAGATACATGTGGTTGAAGATCAAAGTGATTTCAACAAACTTGACATTCATAATCCCAATATCGTGATTACGAATCAAACAACCATGAGCATATACGATGTTTTCACTTGCAGTGAATTTGCCAAGCGTAAATATCCAAATATTGTATACATAGATGAAATATGTGATGCGACAAGAATCCGTCAAGAAGCTGTTGCAGCGCTAGACTCTTCTGTTGATCATGTCATTGTTGTAGGAGACAAACTATCAAATAATTCACGTAAGTTGGCTGAAGTATCCATTCAAAAAGCAAAGATACCAGCAACATTGATTGAAAACATCGAAGACATTGATATCGATTTGCTTCAAACAATCGATTGTGTAGCCGTCACGAGTGGTGCTTCTACACCTACAAAAGTAACCAATGAAGTGATTTCTTTCTTAGAAAACTTTGATAAAAACAATCCCAGCACACATAACATTACAACAAAAATCAATTTAGACAATTTGCTTACAAAAAAACACTTCTAATCTAGAAGTGTTTTTATTTTAATGAAACCCTTTCAAACATTCTCCAATTACTTCGCTAATGGTTGGATGGGCATGAATCACATTTTGATAATCTGTGATATGAATATGTTGTGTCATCATACTCGTTACTTCATGAATCAAATCAGAAGCATGAGGTCCAATGATATGACAACCAATTAATACGTTATGTTCATCAACAATCATTTTTACAAATCCATCTGTTTCATTTAAACATTGTGCTTTCGCATTTGATTTAAACAATGTCTTGTTTGTTTGGTAGACAGTTCCTGTAAGTTCTTGTTCTGTTTTACCAACACTAGCAATTTCAGGGAAACTAAATACTACGCTAGGAACATGATTAAAATCAATATTCATTTCTTTTCCTAATATAGAAGATACTGCCTTATAACCATCATAAGTCGCTTTGTGTGCAAGCATAAGAATGCCAGTCACATCACCAATCGCATAGATTGAAGGAATATTGGTTTGAAATTGTTCATTCACAGAAATACCTAAGTTTGAATATTTTATTCCAAGTTTATCTAAGTTAATGCCACCAAAATTTGGTGCTCTTCCAGTACTTAGTAAAACATAATCTGTTTCGATTTCAATGATTTTACCTTTTGTTTCAATCAATGCAAAATATGAGTTATCTCTTTGAACGACTTCCTTTAAACTACTTTTTGTATAAATATCAATTCCGGAACGTTTATATAAACTACGAGCACGTTTTTTAATATCGATATCCAAAGGAGGTAAAACTTCATCCAAATATTCAACAAGTGTCACTTCACAGTCAAAATTTTGGAAAATAGTTGCCATTTCACAACCAATTACACCAGCACCAACCACAATCATTTTCTTTGGAAAGACCTTTAAGGATAAAATATCAGTAGAATCATGAATGATATCTAAATCGTTGCCTTTAAAGGGAATTCGTTTGGGAACAGATCCTGTTGCGATAATAATGTTCTTAGTTGTTATGACTTGATCATTCACAAGAACCTCATGTGGTGATACAATTTGTGCAACACCTTCAATTATCTCTATACCAAGACGTTTCATGGAAAATAAAATATTTTGAATTTGATTGTCTACAATTGATTCTTTTCTTGCTTTAATGGTTTCATAATTGATTTGGTAATCAGAAACTTCCACACCAAAAATATCAAGTTCTTGCATATTTTTGATGTTTTTTGCATTGTGATATAGTGTTTTTGTTGGAATACAACCGTAGTTCAAACAAGTCCCACCTACTTTATGTTTTTCAATAATAACGACATCAAGTCCATGCTCTTTGGCAAAGATTGCCGTATCAAATCCACCAGGTCCTGCACCAATGATGACAAGATCTCTCACTATAATAAATCCCTGTATTTCACAATTGGGTTACGAGCAGCTTTTGCTTCATCAAGACGTTTAACAACTGTATTATACGGTGCACCTTTCACCAAATCTGGGTTCGTTCTTGCTTCTTCTGCGACGGTTTTCATCACTTGAATAAAGTTATCAATTGTTGCTTTGCTTTCCGCTTCGGTTGGTTCAATCATAAGTGATTCTTTAAATACAAGTGGGAAATAAATGGTTGGTGGATGAACATCATAGTCAAGCAGTCTTTTCGCAACATCAAGTGTTGTTACGTGATGTGATTTATCAATTAATCCATCAAAAACAAATTCGTGTTTACAAATACCCTTAATCGGTAATAGATAATCGCTTTTGAGTGATTCTTTAATATAGTTTGCATTTAGTACGCTATAACGTCCAATGTTAGCCATATTTTCTTTTCCAACTGTCAATAAATAGGTATATGCTTTGATTACCACTCCAATGTTTCCGTAGAAATGCGTCACTTGTCCAATGGATGTGTCGTTTTGATCTTCAATATAATAGACACTATCTTTTTGTTTTACAACAGGACTTGGTAAGTATTTTACAAGATGTTTTGCAACACCAACAGGACCACTACCAGGACCTCCTCCACCATGTGGAGTTGAGAATGTTTTATGAAGGTTAATATGCATAATGTCAAATCCCATATCTCCAGGACGAGCTAGTCCTAATATTGGATTCAAGTTTGCACCATCATAATATAGTAACCCACCAGCTTCATGAACAAGACGAGATATTTCTAGTATGTCTTTTTCAAAGATACCAGTCGTATTGGGATTTGTTAACATAATTCCTGCAATTTCATCATTTAAAACATCTTTTAAATCTTTTAAATTTACAGTTCCATCCAGATTGCTTTTAACTTCTACACTTGTAAATCCAGCTACGCTAGCACTTGCAGGATTCGTTCCATGTGCACTGTCAGGAACAATGATTTTCGTACGTTTGAAGTCTTTACGGTCTAAGTGATATTTTTTCATAATCATCAATCCGACAAGTTCACCATGTGCTCCTGCATATGGGTTTAATGAAAAAGTATCTAAACCACTTAGTTCACTTAAAATACGTTGTGTTTCATAATATATCTCCAAGACACCTTGAACAGACGAAGTTTGTTGATATGGATGTAAATTAAAACCACTCATTCCAGCAATGTCTTGATTGATTTTTGGGTTATATTTCATGGTACAAGAACCAAGAGGATAGAATCCTTTCTCGACTCCAAAATTCTTTGTACTGACATTTGTATAATGTCTAACTGCTTCTAATTCACTCACTTGAGGCAACATTGCCTTAGTCGAACGTAATAATTGTTCGGCGAACTCATGCTTTGCAAATGGGCTTATTGGTAAACTATAGCCAACACGGTCTTTTGTGGAAATTTCAAATATTAAACTATCGTAAAACATTATAACGCCTCCAATACTTCGACAAGTCGATCAATTTCGGCTTTGGTACGTTTTTCAGTTGCGCTAAATAATAAAACATCTTTCTTTGTTTCATCAAATTTACCGAATTGTAACGGCCCTAAAAAGCCATGTTCAAATAACGCTTGATCGATTATATTTGGATCAAGTGTTGTTTGAATTGCAACGTCTTTAAAATATTCACGATTATATGCCAAACGGAACGTAGGTAATTTTGTCAAACTTTCACATAAATAATGTGTAGCATTGACAGAATTCATTTGTGCTTCTTTTAACCCTTTTTCTCCCATAATTGACAAGTAAATTGTTACAAATAACGCCAATAATGATTGGTTTGAACAAATATTTGAATTGGCTTTTTCTCTTCTGATATGTTGTTCACGGGCTTGTAATGTTAGTACAAAAGCACGTTTTCCCTCTGAGTCTGTGGTAACACCACAGATTCTTCCTGGCATTTTTCGCATTAATTTCGTTGTAGTAGCCAAATATCCAATATATGGTCCGCCAAATGAAAGTGGTACTCCAAGCGTTTGTGCATCTCCACAGGCAATATCTACACCATATTCAGCCGGTGTTTTTAAGACAGCCAATGTGCTTGGGTCGCTATTCATGATAAATAAACCTTTTGTCTCATCCAAAATTTCACGATACCCATTGTAATCTTCAATGATACCGTAGAAATTTGGATTTTGAACAATCAAACATGCATTTTCTGTATCATTTTGTTGTTTAAAATCTTCTAAACTGGTAATTCCATCGATTTCATCCACAATTCCTACTTCAATATCACGATATTTTGCATAGGTTTCCACTACTTTTATAATGTTAGGATTAACGGTTTTTGATATTAAAACTTTCTTTCTATTTTTTGCATTAGCTGCCATCATCATAGCTTCTGCGGTTGCGGTTGCACCGTCATACATCGAAGCGTTTGAAACATCCATACCTGTTAACTCGCAAATTAGACTTTGGTATTCAAAAATATATTGTAGCGTCCCTTGAGAAATTTCTGGTTGATATGGTGTATAAGCAGTTAAAAACTCTTGTCGCTCTATCAAGTGACGAATGACAGAAGGTGTGTAATGATCGTACGCTCCTGCACCCACAAAAGGAATTAATACTTTATTTTTAGCTGCAAGTTCGTTAAAACGTTGGTAGATTTCTAACTCGCTGTGTGATGGTGGAATATTTAGGTCTTTTCCAAGTAAATCATTCGGAATCTCTTGGAATAAGTCATCCAAACGTTGTACACCAATCACTGCAAGCATCTCTTTGATATCTGCCTCAGTATGTGGTAAATACTTAAACATAATTTACAACTCCTATTCGCAAATTTCTTCGTATTCTTCAGCACTCAATAGTTTATTTAATTCAGATGCATCTTCCATTTCTACTTTAATAATCCAATTTTCATATGGATCTTCATTAATTAACTCAGGACTATCTTCTAGGTCATCATTCACTACAACAACAATACCTGTAATTGGACTTAAAATATCAGAAGCAGCTTTTACTGACTCAATTGCAGAAAATTCGATTCCCGCTTCAACTGAATCATCTTCTTCTGGTAATTCAACAAATACGATTTCACCAAGACTTTCTTGTGCGTAATCTGTGATACCAATATAAGCAAATCCATTTTCAACTTTTACCCATTCGTGGGTGTTTGTATAATACAAACCTTTTACTATTTTACTCATTTTTGTTCCTCCTATTTAGTTTTGTAACTTTTTTCATAAAATTTTCGATTTCTTACAATAGCTTGTTTCATTTTACCGCGAATATCTACTTCTAAATTTGTACCTAATTTATCATAAGGTCTATCAATCATTGCCATTGCGACAGTTTCACCAGTACTTGGTGATTTGTATCCAGTTGTGATTTCTCCAACCAACAATCCTTCATGATAGACTTTATAGCCGTGTCTAATAATTCCTTTATCAATTAACTCAAGCCCAACAATTCTTCTAGTTGTCTTTTCTTTCTTCTGTTTCACCAATACATCTTTACCAATAAAATCTCCAGAATCTAAACTAACAGCAAACCCATATCCAGCTTCTAATGGTGTAATATCTTGTGTTAATTCATTACCATATAATGGTAGCGCAACTTCGAAACGTAATGTATCACGACAACCAAGTCCACAAGGTGTAATATTTTCTTTCCCAAAATCAAGAATTTCGTTCCATAACGTACGTATCGTATCATGATCACCATAGATTTCAAATCCATCTTCACCAGTATATCCAGTGCGTGACACTACGACTTTTTTCCATAGTATTTTCATATTAGCAAATGTAAAGAACTGTAATTCACTCAGATTAAAGTCAGTAAGTGGTTGTAAGATTTTCTCAGCAAGGGGACCTTGCAACGCTATTTCAGCAACCAAATCAGACTCATTTGTCAACAAGCAATCAAATGTATTTTGACTAGTAGCCCATGCAAAGTCTTTATCAATATTCGAAGCATTCACTACCATAATAAAGAAGTCGTGTTTTACTTTGTATACCAATAAATCATCTACAACACCACCATTCGGATAAAGCATCATTCCATATAATACTTGTCCTTTCTCCATTTTGGTGACATCATTTGTAAAAATGTAATCGACAAATTGCTCTGCTTCTTTTCCTTTTACATAAAACTCTCCCATATGAGAAACATCAAATAAACCTGCTTTCTCACGAACATAATTATGTTCTTCTGTAATAGAGGAATAACTAATTGGCATCATGAACCCAGCAAAATCAACCATTTTAGCATTTAATGCCACATGTGCATCGTATAATACAGTTTTTTTCATTTTATTCTCCTTCAAATTGTTTTAAAGCTTGATAAGAACTTCGAACAAGTGGTCCACTTGCGACGTATCTAAACCCAAGTTCTTTCCCTTTTCTTTTGTAAAAATCAAACGATTCCAAACTAACATATTCTTTAACTGCGATATGAAGATTCGACGGCCTTAAATATTGTCCAATTGTCATAATATCACATTTTATATCTCGTAAATCTTTCATTAGACCAACAATTTCGGTTTCTTTTTCACCGATTCCAACCATAATGCCAGATTTCGTCAACATGGATCCGTCTATCTCTTTTACTGTTTTCAGTAAATGTAAACTGCGATCATAGTCAGCATTATCACGGAATCCATGATATAGCCTTCGTACCGTTTCTAAATTATGATTGATGACATCTGGTTTGGCTTCTACAACACGTTTTAACGCTTCATAGTCTCCCATAAAATCAGGAATCAGGACTTCAACAGTCATTTCAGGTCTTTCTTTTTTCAATAGTTCAATACATTTTACAAATTGATTACTACCATAATCTTCTAAATCATCTCTTGTCACACTAGTAATTACAACATGTTTTAAGTCCATTAGCTTTGCAGCTCTTAGAATATTATTCGGTTCAGTAGGATCTACTGCCAAAGGTTCTCCATGTGTTACATCACAAAAACTACAATTTCGTGTACATTTATTTCCAAGAATCATAAAGGTTGCTGTCTTGTTTGAGAAACATTCCAATTGGTTAGGACAACTAGCCTCTTGGCAAACAGTATATAGATTATGTTGCCTAAGCAAAGCTTTAATTGTTTTAGTTTCCTTGTTTAAATTTTTCATATCAATTTTCAAATAATCTGGCTTACTGATTTTCTTTTTAATGATAGGTTCAAAAAATATCTCTAAGAATTCTTTCGTTTTCAAACCATGAATATAGTCTCTCACTTTTTCCTTTTTTAGAACTTCTAAGAATGATTGATAACTATATTCTACACCAATAAAAGCGTTTTCAAAACTATTAATTTTTTTGAGACTAAAATAGTCTCCATTTATTTTCAAATCATGGACGAAGTTGTTCTTTACTTCAACATTACATAAGAAATTTCCAGCTGGATATTTTTTCTTAAGTTCGATAGAAAATTTTGGATTTTTTCCAAAATTCCACTCTTCAGTGTCAAATTTCGCTGAATAAGCTTTAATTTTATCTAAATCAAGTGTTTGATAATCAATTTCCTCAGTTTGTATATCTTGTACCATATAATCATAAAACTCTTGTATTGACATATCTAATTTTTCACCAATATTTGTCACTCTTGAGCGTACACTTGATATCGCATGAGACGTTAATTTGGTTACATCTGGAGTCAAACATCCTACCAAATTTTCAAAATTACTTTCAAACAATATAGTACCGTGAATTACCATTTTGTCTTTATATATATATTCAGCATTACCACTAAATTTTAGATTATCAGCTAAAATGTCATTTCTACCAGTAAATACAGCATTGATACCTAACTTTCTTACTGCATTAACAATATAATCAACATGTCCATCAAAAATATTGCCATGACTTTTTTTCGATGTAATAAACGAGAATTGTAAACAGCCTGGATCAGTATATACTGCACCGCCACCGCTGTTTCTGCGAATCACTGAAATATTGTTCTTTTTTACATATTCTTGATTGATCTCTAATTGTGTAATTTGATGTCTCCCAATCATGACTGTTGGTGTTACACTCCACAATAAAAAGATATCACCTGAATAGTCATAATCTTTAATTAAATACTCTTCTAAACCGAAATAAAATCCACAGTTTTGTAGTTGGTTTTCTTGTGTATTGATATATCGCATTACCTCACCAGCTTTCTACAACATAATAATAACATAATTTTAAATAATTCCAATAATTTTTTCAAAAAAAAAGGCAAGAAAAACTTGTCCTTTTTTAGTCATTCATATCGTTCTTAATTTCATCTGCAAAACGCAGTCTAACTTGGCGGTGAGCATCAACCAACATGATTTTTTTTGTCTGTGGATTCATCGCTTCTTTGGCTGGCATTTCTATCGTTGTAAATAGACCAAATCCAGGTAAATCGACATCATCATGGTTTGCTAGAGCTTCCCCGATAACTTCCGCAAATGATTTCAAAAATTTATTACATTTGCTCTTATTTAAATCAGTATTTGCTTCTAAGAAAGTTATCATATCTGCTTTTGTTTTTGTCAAAACTTGTTCTGCATTTGAACGAGAAGGGTTAGATTCTTTTTTTACAGTACTTTGAATCGGTGTTTTATGTTCAACTGATTCAATATCTTCTTCTATAGAGATTGATTCATCATCTTGTTCTTGTACCTCAAAATCTTCTTCATCTTTTTCATCAATTTCCAAAGTCAACTGGGTCACTGTAAGCACATCAATATCCTTGAAAATATTTTTGAATTCCTCATCAAAACGTAATCTTACTTGTCTATGCGCATCAACTAACATAATTTCCTTGGTTTGTGGATTCATTGCTTCTTTGGCTGGCATATCAATTGTAGTAAACAAACCAAATCCAGGAATTTCCACATCTTCGTTCTTTGCCAAAGAATCTCGGATAACTTCTGCGAAAAATTTTAAAAATTTATTCCCTTTATTTTTGTTCAAATCTGTATTTGTTTCAAGATAAGAAATAATATCAGCTTTGGTTCTAGAAATTACTTTTGTAGATGGAACATGTTTTACATGTTTAACTATCACAGGTTCCACTTTCACCAATTCATCAATAACCTGTGTTTCATCATAAACACTTTCAACCGATGATTGTTCTTCTTCAGTAATATCTTCACTATCTGAATCCGTTATATCTTGACCCTCAATATTGTCCTCATCTTCATCCACTGGTAAGTTTTTGAAGATATCTTTAAACGAATCTGCAAAACGGAAACGAACTTGTTTATGTGCGTCCACGAGCATTATTTCATTGGTTTGTGGATTCATTGCTTCTTTAGCCGGCATTTCTATAGTTGTAAATAAACCAAAATCAGAAATTTCAACATCATAACCATTAGCCAGAGATTCCTTCACAACCTCAGCAAAGAATTTAAAGAATTTATTACTTTGATTTTTGTTTAAATCAGTATGATCAACCAAATAAGCAATCATATCCGTTTTTGTACGAGTAACAAGTTTCTTCTTCGCTACTGGTTTTGAGGTGGTTTTTTTAACAGGTATGACAACCGGAATAATGTCATCATTACCTA